>JAFCZV010000041.1 GCA_019314155.1 Deltaproteobacteria bacterium | reverse complement strand
TGATGTTGCATGGCAAAATTTGATGCAAAACAGGATATCAGAAACAACGTTTAATATCTTAACCACCCATCTTGTGGACACGGTGACAGAGCGCTTCGATCTGGTGGCTGCCAATTTAACGACAACGGCGGTTGTAACCCTCCTCGTTGACATAAAAAGGGTCCTAACCCCAAACGGCCTGCTGATTTGCTCGGGTATCATTGAAGCGGACAAGAAAAAGGTTTTGGAAAAGATGGCAATTCTAGGCTTTGAAGCCCTTGAGGTGCTTATCAAAGAAGGCTGGGTTTCATTTGTTTGCAGGCCGATGTCCTCATCCACCAGGGCATCACCGGATCATCCGCAACGAATACATACCAGGGTATCCCGGCAAAGATGGCAATGAAAAGCCCTAACACGAAAATCAGAGAACCGATTTGTCGAAGTAATTTCATGGCATCTTCCTTCTTTGGTGTCGTAGAAGTAATCTGGGGCATCTAAAAAATTGAACGCTCAAAACTGACGGCTTTGAAAAACGATAAGGCTCTTTTTAGAGCTATTTTTATAATTTTTCAGATAGATAGCGTGGTCCGACCTCAAATCAAAGGTGCAACCGTCTGCTTAGCCAGATTCTCCATTAATTTAATTATTTGGTTGTTAATCTTAATAATCTTTTTTGGGGAAATCAAACTCAAATTGTCAACGCATATCAAATGCGTTTTCCCGTAAACTCGGTTACCGATGGATGTAAATTCCTTGACCGTTTGTTGAATGTTCAACGCCTTGAAATTATTATTAACCAAAACCTGTTCGCAAAAGAATTCATAACATACCAATGGCCTTCCGTAATCCAACCTGCATCCATAAGGACTCATCCAACCGTTTTTTTTATCATACTGAATATTTTGAAGCTTTATTAAACTACTCAAGAATATGCTTTCTATGGATTCTCTGCATATTTTTTCATCACAGCATGTTGTTTGGCATTTTAAGCAAAATTCATTTGATATATCACCCACTCTCTTCAAGATCTCTTTCTCGAGGGATATATAGCAGTGGATTAAGCTCGATAAAGGGTTAAAATCTTTTCCGCTCATAATTTAACGCTTTAATTTTATTGCTATCTTTGTCGAAATAGGCGCGGTATTCAGTCATTTTGTTGCTAGTCTGGTCAATTTGAAGAAGGAAAACCCCTTTGCCTTCAAGAGCACCTGGTCGAGTTTCTTCTTTTTCATAATAACAAGACAACAGATCAATGCAATAAAATTAGGCCGTCACAATTCAAGGATTAAACACATCCACTACCATGTCCGAATTCACCAGCTGGATATTTGTCAATTTCGAACCTTATGATTTTTCCAAAAAAAAAGGTTGACATGATCACATCTCGCCCTTATAATTAAGCCATTGCTTAAATACTTAACTTCTGTATGGTTGTCCCATGAAAATAGAACCTTTCGAGATATTCAAAGTGTTGAGCGTGGACACACGCGTAAAAATAATCGAGCTGCTTAAAGCCCAGGGACCTTTAGGAGCTAAGGATATTTCCGCAGCAATAGGGATAACCACAGCAGCTGTATCTCAACACCTCAAGATATTAAAGGAAAGGATACTGGATTCCATACTCAATAGACGAGAAAGCCATGGAAAACTGCCGGCAATTATTAACTGAAGTTTGTACGTGCGGATGCAAAGGAACCGGAGAATTTAGAGAATCTGAAAGATCGAACTTAGAATCCCTAAAAAAGTATGAGGAAGAGCTCAGAAATGAGTTGAGCATTGTGAAGCAAAGGTTAAATGAGTTGGAGTCCAATAAAATGTAAGCATTTTTTTTGCGCAATTATTTAAGTTATTGCTTAATTGCTTTAACAAAAAGGAGGTGATCTAGATGGCAGAGAAAAAGAACGTCTGTGGGTGTGGCTGCTTCCCGGTTAAGCAAGCCAGTGAAAAAGCAGACAAAGACAAAAAGAACGTCGAGAAATCTAAGTAGAACGTTGTATGTCACCAGCAAAGGGGATGGGAGTGTAGAGAAAAATTCCTGTCCCCTTTCGCGGTATTGTCGTTATTGAGGGCTAATGGTGTAACATACAATCTTCATTATAAACGCTATAGGGGATATTGGAAAATCAATCCCCTATTTCCCTATTTTTAAAATTTACTTGATTGAACCTTGGATGTTATCCGCTCTCTGGATATTTATAAACGTTCAAACCGATTATAGCATCAGTACCCTCGATCTTCTGGTTGCCCCGTGTACTGGCAATTGTTATTGTTTTACCAGATTTAGAGGGTCCAAAGTCCTTTGTCAAATCTATCTCAATAATTAGTTTGTCGCCTTTAATTTCCCAATCCACGTTCTGCATTTCTTCACCTTTTTTCATGTTTTAGTCTATACCAATCCTGAATTGTTACTTTTAATAAGGTAGGATATCATACCAACATCACTAATTCAACGATATTCCTTAAGGTAGTCGTGGTAGGAATGCCGGTTGCCCGACACCCCCACACAGGTAGGGTCGAGAACTGGCGCGGTGCCTTGAAGGTCCGTTTTCAGTTCCCGCCTCGTCAAACGCAGCATGCGCATTACTGGTGCTGGTGTCACGTATTGAATTGTTTGAACAGCGACATCTAATTCGCAATCATTGATGCAGCATACTACAAATTAACATATTAAAATAACAGCAAATATCTTTTTATATTATTGACACCAATCTTTTACAAAAAAATCAAAACGCACCCTGATCCACAGAAGCCATCAACTGCTTTTGATCCGCTTCAGTGGGCGCAAAGACCCCCACATTTCCAAGCCGAATGTTCTTCAACCCGACATTCTTGACCCTTCTGTAAGCTTCGATCATTTCCCCTACGGTGGGACTTCTAAAATTCTTCATGCGGTATTCAGGGAAAAAAGCCAGGATCGTAAAGGGGATACCAGCGTTTACGTCTTTAAGGATTCGGGCAATGCTTTCAAGAGCGTCGGCTTCCACCAGACCGGGAATGTAGAGGGACAAAACTTCCAGGACAAAGTCTCGCTGGAGAATTTCTTCCGGGAGTTTCAAAATGGCACGGTTGGAACATCCGGTGAGCCACTGGTGCGTGTCGTCGTCAAAGGCTTTGATGTCGAGCCAAAAGGCATCCACCCCCGAATCTTCCAAATAATCGAGATGATCGGGGGTAAGCCCGTAACCATTGGTTTCGATCAACACCCAGAGCCGGGTATGTTGATGGATTAAACGGGCACATTCTCCGTAAAATTCAGAATTGCAGGTCAAATCGCCGCCGGTAAACGCGGCAATATTTCTCACCGGGCCGAATCCCTGGGGACCCAATACAATGGATTCAGGGCTCAGGATTCCAGGGCACGCATCTGATCGTCTTCCGTAAAGGAGACAGCTTCCGCAGCACCGGCAGGTATCATGGGCGTGCCAGGCGGTCGATTTTTCCCGGGGCTCTGCAAGAGTGACCGATTTCTCATAGTCGATGGCGTCTTTTAAAATGTCTTCGGGCGTATACCAGGTACCGTTCTTTACCTTGCTGAAATACCAGGAATGGCATTTCCGGCACGAAAAGTTGCATCCTGACTGATAAATGGACAGGTAATTTTCAGGACGTGACAAATGGATGGACGTAACAAGGCGATGGAGTTGTTCGTTTTCATATTTTAATGTTACCTGGCACGCCGGCGCACGTTTCCCGTCGACCTCCACCAGACAGCTTCCGGTAGAAAACTCTTGTCCTGTTATCCTGCAGATATGGGATTGCATATTATCCCTCAAAGAGAAGCCCTAAAATCTTCTTAAACGACTCTTTTTGACCCCAGATTACAGAGTCCTAACCTAAATTTTTTCAAAACGGCACGGCCCCTGCGATCTGGTGAAACCGGTTGTTAGCCCTTGGACTCAAAATAATTCGATAGCAATTTTTGCCATTCACCGATGAATTCTTCGTAAGCACCCTCATTGAACCCAGCAATAAACTCCTCTCCGGCTGTTGATAGGGCAAGATATTTGTACGTCACCTGAATCTTTGTTTTTGAGGATCCCAGTTCTGTACACTTCACTGTGACAACGCCAACTTTATATTCGGGTTCAATTTTGTAAAATTGCACGAAATGCGATTTGGGGTCATATTTCTTTACTATCCAAATCGCATCAGTTGTTCCGTGATCATGGTTTTTAGTTAAAAAAACATAGTCCTCGGAAAGTTCGGTTTTTCCCATCACATTTTCGTAGTCCCAGCCTGGAACCCAATGTTTTTCACCTTCGGGACTGAACAATGGAAATAGCTCAGCTATGGGAAGATCCATTTTAAAGGCTTTTGTGTGGCTGATTGATTTCATAGCTTCTCTTTGAGGGCTAACGGGGATAGAGGTCGGTCCAAAATTTTGTTTTCATTTAACTGCTTGCTCGTAAGCGCAATATGAAATCTTTCTTGAAATATATAATCCGTTCCCTCTTCCCATAATTTTGAATATGATGCTTTGAGCCGCTTGTCTTCTTTTCCACCCCTCGATTCAGCCATAACATCGCTTTTTAGCTCCTTTTGCTCAAGAAAAAAAGTGTGCCGTTCAAGTAATAGAGCGAGGCAGTAATGGTAGGGGTCATATCACCCCATACTTGATTTGTATAAGGGGTCAGACCCTCATTCACAGCATCAATTCTGACTTTCCGTGGCAGACCAATTTGAATAGCCGACTAATAAAATCATGCCAATCAATATATCAATACCCAATTTCACTTTTGACATAGGCTCAGTCTTTCAGCATTCAGTCTTGATTTTAACTTTTCCCCGTGCAGTTATTCCGGGACACACGTTCGGAGGGATCCTGACGGTAGTATTCCTGCAAAACACGATAAAGGTCAGGTGCATGCTCAATCATTAACCGCGGCTGATCGAAGAATTGCTCTGTGGCCACGGCGAAAAATTCCGCTTCGTTAGTCGCACCGTAGGCATTGAGGAAAGATTTCTTGCCTTTTTTGGTGTCGTGTTTGAGACGTAGATATTCACGCGAACATGTCAGGACCCAGTCACGGTATTCAGCCCGGTCGCGCAGTGGAGGTGTACCGTCGGCCGCACCGTCGAGCATGTCCAGTTTATGGGCGAATTCGTGGTAAATAACGTTGTGACCTGACTCAGGATGGCGGCCACCGCACAAGGCTGCATCCCAGATAATAATTACCGGCCCCTGCTGGAACGCCTGCCCGATAATGGGATGCTCAAGCTCCACTGGTCCGGATCTATTTTCAAAGAAACCTGGTCTGCGTTGAGGCGGAACAACGGTAGAAGGATAGACGATGATGGATTCGACATTCCGGTAGTAGTTGTGGGGCAGGCCCAGAAGAAGCATACAGGCCTGAGCGGAGATCGTGACGCGGATCTCGTCGGTAAGTTCCAGTCCATCAGCCCCTTCCCAATTTTTTTCGGCGATAAACACCTGGATCAGGGCACGCAGGTGAGCACGCTGGGCATCTTCCAGCATGCAGTAGTGGACAACGTTACGGCGGATTATATTCTCCCATAAGGAAGGAAAAGGAGCCTGAGTGAGCTTCTTTCGACGACGATCGATAAACCAATGAAACATTTGAATTTCCTATTGTTCTTTTGCTTTTGGTAACTGGGGTCGGACCAAGCTGCTCTGCTGATATTTTGAGATTATCATCCCAAAAACTACTGTTTTCATGGATAAAATTGCGACTCTAAGCAGACTGCGCTTCACGAAGATGGTACAAACCTTCGGCCCCTTGATCACCGATCACTTTTCACTGTTCACATGTCATTGCCCTTTGCCTATACTTTTCTCTTAAACGTGCGTTTTTGACCCTAAAAATGCCCTTTTAAGACCTTATTGGACGCCAGCTTTAAACGTTTTACTTATTATATCAGCATCTTTCGGCCCGACCCTCATTCTTGGCCATTACCTAACAAAGTCATTATTTTGATTGCTACATGCTACGAGGCTGAACTTCTCAAACAAACAAGGCCAACGCTGAATTGAGCTGCGGTGAGTAGAAGCTAAAGTATGCCCAAGAAGAGAAAAAGCATTAAACATGCAAAGCAAGCCTGGGCGCCACGGCTTTTAGCCGTCAGACTCAAATGATTTGTTCGGCCTTGGTTTGTCAACAAGACGTCCTGTAACGTAACGATGAAGAACGCTTGAAATGAGAGTTTGGTAAGGCATGCCGTTTTCAATAGCAATAGCCTGAATCTCCTCCAGAACCTTAGAGGATATTCTAATATTTACCCGTTTATCTTTTTTCAGCGTTTTTCGAGCATACTCTCGGTGTTTATTAATTTCAGCTTTAAGGTTTGAAACGGACTTCCATTCTCCCCGTTCAAAGGAATCGAGTATATCTTGTTCTTCTTTATTGAGTTTTATTGTGCTCATTCTTTTCCTCCGAGATAATCTCGCGTTGCTTTACGGCTTGGAATTATAGTTTTTAAATATTTGCCATTCTCATCTTCAACAAATGGAATAAGATAAGCGTAATTGTCTATGTCAACTATAATTATCTGTTGATTTGGATATTTCTCTTGATTAGGGTGTTGAACAACGTCAAGAATGTCCCTCCGCTCAATGTGCATGACAACCTGTTCGAAACTAATACCACGTTCAGCTTTGAGTTTTAGATTCTTTTCATAGTTCCATCTGTAATAATCCAACTTCATAATATTAATTTTAAGCACGATGTGTGCCTTATGTCAACAACATTAAAGTGCACGTATGCCTAATGTCTGCAGATAACCAGCGGACCTGATATCTCTCAATCCTGCACAGACCTTAACGTAAGTGCCTGAGTTTCTTCCCGTATGGTTCATCCGCCTTGTTAGGGCTTAGCCCTCATTGTCTTCTTTGCCACTAATAAGTTCTGCAACCAGGCTTGCCGCCCTTCCGGTGAACTGACGGCACTTCTCCATCATTCCTTTATCGACGAAAGCCTGACGCTCCTCTTCCTTGCTTAGATCACAGCCTGTAAGTTCAAAACAATTGATTGACATGTATTCTTCCTCAAAGGCCTGTAAAAATTGCTGAACCTTTTCATAGACAGTTTCATAAGACTGTTCGGCATTATCACGACCATATAGAATGCCAAGTGCCATAATACCGCCCGTAACAGCACCGCACATGCCACTAGTCCGTGCGATACCGCCACAGAATCCAGTAGCGATACGAGGGATTAGTGGAGAAATAACACCTGCTTCATCAGACACTGCAGTTAGGACACTTTCAGCACAGAACAAACCATCTGCGCCGAACATCTTTTTTGCCTTTTCCTCTACCAGTTTTGTATCCATAACAACTTCCTTTTCTGGCGCGCCAACGTCAGCATAAGCTGCTGGGATGAAGCGCCAGCGAAATCCCAGTCAAGGTTCATGCCATGGTTATCATTTTTAATGGCTAAATATAAAATGCCTTTAGTTTAAGGGCGGTTTCTTTGAGTCTCTTATCATTCGTCCAAAAAGAAATGCCGGACAATTGAGCAGATGCTAGAAGGTGCACATCGACAAAACCGATTCCGGTTCCACTCAAATGGTTCTGTTCAATGAAATATAGATATTCAGCGAGATCTATAGTTGGCGCTTTGGGAAGGGCTTGTAGCAGGGCCAATATTTCAGACCGATTTTTGATATTCCCACAAGCTAACTCACCAATTACAAAAGGGTGACAAACAACCTCTCCATCAAGCAATAATTCCTCAAGTTGGATATCGCCCCTTCGTAGGTGATTAACCCATACAGAAGTATCAACCAGAACCATCGTTATAACTTTGCCGACCTACGCCTCGGTATAGGCCGCAGATCTTTTTCTGTTCCGCCCAGCTTTGCAAGTCGCTTGCTGCTTTCACGGGCAATCAAGGCTTCTAAACCGAGTCTGACCAAAGCGGTTTTTTCTTTGATTCCGGTTAAACGAGATGCTTTTGCCAATACATCGTCGTCTATGTTTAATGTTGTTCTCATATGTATTAATATGCATCTTTTATGCATATATGTCAATTTAAAAATTTAATGATAACGGTGCGGGTAACCAGCGGGCCTAAGACCTACCGCGAACCACAGAGTTTAACGAAAACCGCCGAGTTTCTTCCCGTCTGGTTCACCCGCTATGTTATCTGAAATTTATTTTATTGATTATCAATTTCTTTCTCAAGAATCCGGGTCAATCTATCAAACAATTTGTCAAGTTTCTTTTCTAACTTTTTATCCTCAGTATGATTGGCCTCTGCGGCTATAAATCCTAACAAATCATCAAGATCATGAATCGAATACTTTGCAACAATATGCTTCCCTTTGATTTCTGCAATTTTTAGTCTTTTGGTGAGTTCAGGGTCTGCAAAGGTATGATCAATGATTAAATCTCTTTCTTGCGGAGTAAATTTTATTTCAATTTCATTCATTTGCAGTTTTCATTTTGCAGATAACTAGTACGACCTAAATATTTTGACAAACACGTCTTTCAAAGACGCATATGACTCGATACAGATTATATTCTTATATCACAATTCTAATTTAAATTCAAAATGTTATATTCAAAACTCAAAAAGTGCTACAGCGTGTTATGCGTCCACGAAATGACGTATAACACCCAAAAGAAAAGATGCATTTTTGTAATAAAATTTCTACATCTTGCTTCAGGAAATCTTGGCATGTGAGGTATTCAGGTCAATTTTTTATGAGATCAATGTTGCAGGTCAAGGAAGATCCTTCTTTTTCTAACACAAATTTTATATGATTTCAAGGGTTAGTCAGGGGTCAGCGGTCGGGGATCAGGTTCAAACCTTAGGCGTCAGGGCTCGGGGTTCAGGTTTTTGGATTAGATCCCTAAATTCCTACCTTCTTACCTTCCTATCTTCTGAACTTCTGCCCCCGATCTCTGTCCTCTGACCGCTGATCCCCGATCCCCGATTCCTGCCCCCTGCTCCCCGATCCCTGATCCCTGATCCCTGCAAAGGCACGAACCTCCTTAAAATATTACGTAAAATAAAACTTTATATTGATAAATTCAGAAAAATAATCGTATGATTTATCAATCATAGAATAACCTCCTCTGGGTTCTCGGTGTCTGCGGTGGGATTTAGATCCGAAACGAATCTGCAGCTTCTGGTTTTCATCCGGACGCATGGCGATCCGGTTTGTCATGGGTACACCCATGGCTAAAAACTAATGACGGGTTGGTCATCTTAAGCCAATAGATGCACATTCCCGATATGGACATTTCGCAGACCGGCCCTTTCAGCGGCGGCCTTGCAGCGGAGGGCATGGGACCGGGATGTGGTGGGGAGATCCTTGAGATAAAACTGGGGGTAAAAGGCCAGAAGGCTGTAGGGAATGTCCGGGTCGAGATCTGAAATAAACCCTGCGATTTCTTTTACTTCAGGTTCGTCCACATACCCCGGGACCAAAAGGGTGCTAGCGATGAGAAACGGCGGATCAGGTCTTTGACCGATCCATTGGGCCAGGGTTTGAAAATTCTCCAAGGTCCGGGTGTTGGTCACCCCGCAAAGGGCATGGTGAATCCCGTTGTCCCAGGCCTTTAGATCGAACTTTATGGACCCGCCGGACGCCAGAGACACATCGGCCATCATGGCCAGATATGGCGGTTGCACGGATCCGTTGGTTTCCCAGCAGATTCGCAGGACGCGGCCTTCGGCCTCTTTAAGGGCGATTTTCGACGTTTTGACGGCATGGAGAATTTGAGGGGTCGGATCGCCGCCGAAATAGCAGATGCAGTTGGTCTTTTTGTCCACAGACCGGGCGAGTTGTTTTGCGGAGGTTTTTTTGAGGGAAGATGTCTTTGTTTTAAAATGGTGGTTCTGGCAGTAAAGGCAGTTAAATCCACAGGCATGGTAGAAAACGGCCAGATTTCTGTAACCGTACTCAGCGCCCCTTGAAACCGCAAATTTGGGATAACCGCAGCCGGTGCCACCCGGACAGACAAAATCACCCACACAGTTTGTGGGAAGGGGATCATGATAAGAATATAAATTTCCTTCATGGGGTCTCCCGCCGATAATTCTGCCGTTTTTTACCTGGCGGAGGCCGCAAAAACCGGTTCCGTTTTCAGGGATTTTGCACCCGTGGATGCACAGGCTGCAGGCAATGCCGTCAGGAGCATCCGGCGGGGTCTCCGGCAGGTTGTAAGCCCGTCGACTCCGTTGGTGGATCCGTTTGATTTCCGGCCAGACAAGGTCAAAATGGGCCCGAATACAATCGGCACAAAAACCGATGGTATTTGAAATGGTCCTTGCACTATTTTCACAGTAATTGCATATTCCCATAACGATAACCCTAATTGATCGTAAACAAACCGGGATCAAATTCTTAATTTGAAATGAATGGGAGGTAAGGCATGAAAAGTTTATCAGAAACAGCCGCTCGGAATCTGGCGGCAATAAGAAAGAAAAAGCCTTTGATTCATAATATCACCAATTACGTGGTAATGAACTACACAGCAAATGCCCTATTGGCGATGGGTGCGTCACCGGTGATGGCCCATGCTCCAAATGAGGTGGAAGAAATGGTATCCTTTGCCGGAGCTCTGGTTCTCAATATCGGCACGCTTACCAATGACTGGATCGCATCGATGATAAAAGCCGGGAAAAAGGCATCGGAATTGGAAACACCCATCATACTCGATCCTGTCGGGTCCGGCGCAACATCACTCAGAACAAGCGCCGCAAAAAGAATCATCCTGGAAACCCGTGTCAGCGTCATTCGAGGGAATGCATCAGAGATTTTATCACTCCGACATGATGATTCAAAAACCAAGGGGGTTGATTCGATTCATTCGGTCGAGGCTGCCGCGGAATCCGCAAGAATTCTCGCCGGCGAACTCAAATCCGTCCTTGCAGTTACAGGTCCCACAGACTTAATTACAGACGGTCAACAGGTAATACGGGTCTCAAACGGTCACCCCCTCATGGGATATGTAACCGGAACCGGTTGCACGGCTACTGTGACTATTGGCGCGTTCCTATCGGTCGACAAGGACCCTGTCAGTGCCACGGCAACGGCACTGGCCTTTTTCGGGCTGGCCGGAGAAGTTGCGGCAAAAAATGCGTTTGCGCCGGGAAGTTTCATGATTGCGATGCTGGACGCACTTTACACTATTACACCGGAAGAACTCTTAAGGGAATGTAAATTTGAAGACTGCACATAGCCTGAGTATTTCATGAAATATTTCATGAGAATCAATTTGAGCTATTAAATAGCTACGCATGAAATCATAGACGTTCCCTCTTAAACGCTCGAAAAAGCAAGTTCTTATCACTATGATCAACCAGTAAGCTATGGGGCCGGGAAGTTAATATCACACTACTTTTAATCTTTATTTTTTTCCTGCTTCATTCCGGACATTCCTTTAAGGATTTTTTCCAGATTTTCCAATTCCCTCCCGTAGCCGGTCCAATCGCCATGACGCAGATATGCTTTGGCTTTATTATAGTGATCCAGCGCCGTCGCGCCGAGCTTGGATAACCCTTCACCCTTTATTTGAGGAATAGCCAGGGAAGCCGACTGTTTCGGGGTTATTTCAATGTCGAGGATGCTGCTCAATGCCTTGTCCAGGTTTTCCTCCATAATCAGGCGATTGCCAAAAGCGACAATAACTCTTTTGAGTTCCGGCAGAGAAGCGGCCCTTGCCTCTTCCATCTGGGGACGCGCGCGGGCGCCTCCTCGCTTGGGCTTGGCTCCACCGTCGGACTGAGGGGTGCCGGTTGAGGACATTTGGCTTTCTTCCTGGATGGCTTCCAGATATACCGGCTCCACATAGATAAAGGTATCACCGATGGGAATAGCCAATAGATTGCCCCGGATGACTCGGGAACCTCTCTGCCCCCACAGACTCAATTCACGGGAAATTTCCGTTTGCTGATCCACACCTCTCTGTCCCCACAGGCTCAATTCCCGGGAAATTTCCGTTTGCTGATCCACTCTGGCTTCAATCTGCATCGGTCCATAGACCAGTTTTTCCTTGGGCAGCTTATAGACCATCAGGTTGCCATAGTTGGGCAGGTCACATCGGGCCGCCAGCCAGCCGATCATATTATCTTTCTTGGAAGGGGTGAAAGGGGTCATCAGAAAAAATTCTTCCTTTTCATCTTCGGGCAGCTTGATAATGATGTAGTAAGGTTCCATTTCCTGACGGCTCTCCCCATAGACCTCATCCGGAATTTGCCACAGGTCTTCCTGGTTGTAGAAGACCTGGACATCTTCCATATGATATTTCGTGTAAGTCTCCATTTGGATTTTAAAGAGATCCTTGGGGTAGCGGATATGCTCTTTCAGATCCGCGGGCATTTCCTTGAAAGGCTTAAACAGATCCGGGAAGATCTGCGCATAGGTTTTGACGATGGGATCCGTTTCATCAATCATGTAGAAAACCACATCCCCGTTATAGGCATCGATAGTGACCTTGACGGAGTTGCGGATGTAGTTAAGCCGTCTTTTTTTAAAAGTGCCGTAAGACCGGTGCGAATAAGGATACATCGCAGAGGTCGTGTAGGCGTCTTGAATCCAATAAAGCTTTCCACCGGAAACAACCAGATAGGGATCACCGTCATAATCGAGAAATGGGGCAATCGAATTTGTCCGCCGGTTAATCCGCCGGTTAAACATGATGCGGCTCTCCGGACTTAAATACGTGGTAAACAGTATCTGGGGATCCAAAAACTCAATGGCAAACAAAAGCCTTCTGAAAAAAGATTTGATATGAATACCGCCCTTGCCCTGGTAGGTGGTATAAATATTTTTGTCTCCCTTGGGATAATCAAATTCCCGGGCTTTGGTATTTACCAGCACATAGTCATCCGTTTTTTCGCCATAATAGACCTCGGGGCGCACGACCCTCAGGTCCGGTTCAAAGGAAGGCGGCAGGTCTTTGATAAAGAGGCGGGGCAGCCCCTCGCTGGTCACTTCATTGACCGGGCTTGCGG
>JAFCZV010000347.1 GCA_019314155.1 Deltaproteobacteria bacterium | reverse complement strand
GATGCGGTTATCGGATACAGCCTTGGGGAATCCGCAGGGCTTTTTGCCGTGGGCGCCTGGCCTGACCGGGGCGAAATGTTAAAACGGATGCTGTCCACCGATCTCTTTACCACCCAACTTTCAGGTCCGTGCAATGCCGCGCATCGTGCATGGGGGATACCATTCGACAAAGATATCAATTGGTGCGTAGCGGTTGTGAATCGCCCTGGGGACCGGGTTCGAAAAATTATCGGCAAATGGCCCTTTGCAAAGCTTTTAATCATCAACACGCCGGATCAGTGTGTCATCGGCGGCATGCAAAACCATGTCAAGGCTGTGATCCGGGAGCTGGGCTGTGACGCCGTCTTTCTTGAAGGGGTGGTCACGGTTCATTGTGACGCCGCAGGTCCGGTTGCAGAAGCTTACAAAAAGCTTCACGTTTTTCCCACGGCCCCTCCGGAAAACGTCCGATTTTACAGCTGTGCAAAGGGATCCGCCTATCGTCCCACCAGCGAAAGCGCTGCAGAGTCGATTCTGGAACAAGCCCTTTCGGGTTTTAATTTCAATACGCTCATCGATCAGGCCTATGAGGACGGCATCCGGACCCCATGCTTCCTGCACGGGAATGATAAAAACAATTCTCCATAAAAAACCCCATCTGGCAGTTTCAGCATGCTGCCGCGGCGAGGAAGACCCTCTGACAATCCTTAAATTTCTGGGAGCTCTGATTTCGGAAAGAGTGCCGGTAGATCTTGATAAACTCTACGGGATCGATGCATACCCTCCATCCGTCAGCGAAACTTTAAAGGAAAAATCAGGCCCTCGGATCAAGCGGGTTGTGGGGGGGAAAGCACCGTCCCCTGCCCTGCCCGGAACAGCGGTGGGAACACAGCAATCGAAAGTCAGCGGGGAAAAGACGGCGGACGAACCGCAACTAAAAGAAGGCGGTGTCCCCGGAGAAGCGGAACCTTTGGTTCACCCCGCCCCCCATGATGCATCCCCGCTGAAGGAGGATCTGCCCATCACGTCGGGCCCCATTCAGTACTCGGAAATAATCGAAACCCTAACGGAGAGCACAAAAGCCACAGCCGATGCGCACAAGGCGTTTCTCGATTTTTCAAACACGTTGCGCGAAGGTTTTGAGAAAACGTTTGCCACACAGACACGGCTTCTTGAAACCATCCTCTCCGATGGCGAACCATTGCCCAACTTGGCTTCACAGGAGATTTGCTCCGATATTCCCGAAGATAAGGATAAAACGCAGCGCGCTAAGCCCATAACGCCAAGTGATGCTTCCGATGCTATGCCCCATGCGCCAAGCGCTATGCCCGAACCGGCGTTTAACCGGGACATGTGCATGGAGTTTGCGATCGGCTCCGTTGCCAGGGTACTGGGTCCGGAGTTTGCCGTTGTCGACACCCACAACGTCAGGGTTCGACTCCCCGACGAACCGCTCATGCTGGTGGACCGGATTATTTCGGTAGAGGGCGAAAAAAGATCTTTGAAGTCCGGACGGGTGGTCACAGAACATGATGTGCTTCCGGGAGCATGGTATTTGGACGGCGGTCGAGCGCCGGTATGTATATCGGTGGAAGCCGGGCAGGCCGACCTCTTTCTATGCGCCTACCTGGGCATCGACCACGCTGTCAAAGGAAAAAGGAGCTACAGGCTCCTGGATGCCGTGGTGAAATTTCACAGGGGCCTGCCGAAGCCGGGTGATGTTATTCGCTACGAAATCGAAATTGACCACTTCTCTCGTCAGGGGGAAACCTATCTATTCTTTTTCAAGTTCGAAGGGTATATCGGTGATTCTCATCTCATCAGCATGTTCAACGGGTGCGCAGGTTTCTTTACCGAAGAAGAGGTGCGAAGTTCAGGGGGCATCCTGTTAACCGAAGAAGACACCCAAAGTCTTGTCGGAAAAAAACCTTTAGACTGGAAAAATCTGGTACCGCTTAATACGGAAAGTTACGATGATGCAGCTGTGGAAGCGCTGAGACACGGCGAACTTTCTAAATGCTTCGGACCTTTTTTCGACGGCATCCATCTTCCTGAATCGCTGAGGTTGCCCGGGGACCGGATGCAACTCATCCATCGAATCCTGCTGATGGACCCTGAAGGCGGACGGTATGGGCTTGGACGAATACGTGCCGAGGCAGATATTCATCCGGACGACTGGTTTCTAACCTGCCATTTCATGGATGACATGGTCATGCCCGGAACGTTGATGTATGAATGTTGTGCCCACACGCTCAGGATATTTATTCAGCGCCTCGGATGGGTAACCACCAAACCCGACGTCTGCTACGAACCTGTGGTGGGGGTTGAAAGCGTCCTCAAATGCAGGGGACCGGTGACACCGGATACCAGGCACGTCTGGTATGAAGTAGACATAAAGGAGCTCGGGTATGCACCGGAACCGTATGTCATCGCCGATGCTCTGATGTACGCCGACGGGCATCCTATCGTATCATTTAAAGACATGTCCATGAAAATGACCCATATTACCCGTGAAGAAATCGAATCCTTCTGGGAGGAAAAAGAAGACAGAGATCAGAAGACAGAGGGCAGAAGACAAAAAGCAGGGATCCGGGATCGGAAAACGGCCCTTTATGACCGTGACAAAATACTGGCATTTGCCGTTGGAAAACCTTCCGAAGCATTTGGCAAACCTTACGAAGTGTTCGACCGGGAACGGTTGATTGCCAGGCTCCCGGGCCCACCCTATTCTTTTTTAGACAAAATTGTTGCTGTTGAACCTGAGCCATGGGTCTTAAAGCCGGGTGGCTGGATAGAAGCCGAATATCGAGTTCCGCCGGATGCATGGTATTTTAAAGCAGACCGATCATTTTCCATGCCCCTTTGCATACTGCTTGAAATTGCACTGCAGCCCTGCGGATGGCTGGCCGCTTACCTGGGGTCCGCCCTTAGAAGTAAAAATGACTTGAAATTCAGGAATCTTGGTGGAAATGCAGTTTTAAATAGAACGATTTTTCCGGAAGGAGAAACACTGGCCATTCGTGCCCGAATGACAAAAGTTTCTGAAGCCGCGGATATGATCATCGAGCATTTCGATTTCAAGGTCCTCCAGGCGAATGAAATCGTTTATTCGGGAGACACATATTTTGGTTTTTTCTCAAAACAGGCACTGTCCAACCAGGTTGGGCTCCGGGGTGCCGAAGACAAGACATACGCCGCTTCCCCGGATGAACTGGAGCGCAGCCGTTCCTGCAGCTTTACAGATGACGCCCCCCTCTCTCCGGACGACCCGGATGCGCATCCCGCACCTTCTTTGTCGATGCCGTCAAAAGCGCTTCGCATGATCGACAGGATCGATGTTTATGTTCCGGACGGCGGTCCCGAAGGCCTCGGGTTTATTCGGGGGGTAAAAGACGTCGATCCGAGCGAGTGGTTTTTCAGGGCACACTTTCACCAGGACCCTGTTTGCCCGGGTTCCCTTGGAATTGAATCGTTTCTCCAGCTGGTCAAATTCGCAGCAATCGATCGATGGGAGCATCTGGTGGAAACCCACCGATTCGAATTGATCACAAACACGCCCCATCGCTGGACCTACCGCGGGCAGGTGATCCCTGAAAACAGCAGAATTGAAGTGGAAGCAATGATCACTAAAATTGTTGACACACCAACGCCGGCCATATACGCAAATGGTTTCCTGAAAGTCGACGGACGCTATATTTATCAGATGGAAAACTTCGGTTTTCGATTGATTCCTATTTAAATGAGACAGGATTA
>JAFCZV010000346.1:4527-5798 GCA_019314155.1 Deltaproteobacteria bacterium | reverse complement strand
ATCTCTGCTGATATCAAAATATTCAGGTTCGTCAAAACGCGCCATGGCGTCTTCAAATTCGTTGATGAAATTATCCATGGAAAAGCGTAGGGTTTGATTTTCCAGATCCAGTAAAATTCCGGGAAAATGTTCTGCCGCCTGTACGTACATATCCTCATAATAACTGACGTGGGGCAGCTGGGGCCAGAAAGGAATGTCCATGGAAAGCGCGAGCTCCAGCGCCCGATCTGCATCTTTATGGGGCATGACAGCCATGGCCGTGGTTTTAAGATTTCCCGGAATTGTCATAACTCGGTTTCCTCTTTCCAGCAAAAACTCAGGGTTCGCCCCTTAAAAAGCCATTATCCGATCCCATGGGGCATTCGTCAAAAGGCAATACGAAACCTGAGTAAAAATTTAATTACAGCGTCGGGGAGTTTTTATTGTAAACCCCTATAGACCGGCAGAATGGATAATTTTTTCAAAAAGCAAACGAGTTTCAATCAATTTTCAACCCATTAAATATTTTTTTTAATTCTTTTTCAGAAAGAATTTCTTCCTCACTTGCGACTTGGATGATGGTTTTCCCCGTCTCATGGGCCTTGTTTGCAATGGCAGCGGCCCTGTCATAACCGATATGGGGCACCAGATACGTCGCTAGGGCCAAGCTTTTCTCGATGTTCCCGGCACAATTTCCCCGGTTGGCGCCAATACCGTCGATACATTTTTCAGCCAGCACATCGGCACCGGATGAAAGAAGGTCAATGGACTGCAAAAGATTATAAGCGATTACCGGAAGCATAACGTTCAATTCGAAGTTGCCGGCCTGTCCACCGATCATAATGGTCGTGTCGTTTCCCATAACCTGAACGGCTGCCTGAATAACGGCCTCGGGGATTACCGGATTGATCTTTCCGAGCATAATGGAAGATCCGGGCTGAACAGAAGGAATCGAAATTTCACCGAGTCCGCACCTTGGGCCGGATGCAAGCCACCGAATGTCATTGCAAATTTTAACCAAACTCACAGCGATGGTTTTTAAAGCGCCGCTGGTCTCAACCGCTGCATCCTGTGCCCCCTGGGCTTCAAAGTGGTTTTCTGCTTCCGTGAAATTAAGGTTTGAATATTTCGAGATAAGCGCGACAACTTTTTCTGCAAAATCAGGATGGGTATTGAGACCGTTCCCGACGGCGGTTCCCCCCAGGGCAAGCTCTGACAGGCGGCCTTCGACGGCTTCGATCCGTTTTATACCCAACGCCACCTGTCTGGCATATCCGGAAAACTCCTGCCCT
>JAFCZV010000346.1:0-4520 GCA_019314155.1 Deltaproteobacteria bacterium | reverse complement strand
CATCCTGGAGATGGGTTCTTCCTATTTTTTTCACATCCCCCATTTCAGATGTTTTGTGTAAAAGACTTTTTTTAAGGTGGGCCAAAGCAGGAACAAGCCGGTCTTTAATTCGGCTCAAAGCAGATATGTGGAGGGCCGAGGGGATGACATCGTTGCTCGACTGACCGAGATTAACATGATCATTCGGATGAACCGGAAATTTTCCGCCTTTTTTCCCCGTGATTGTCTCGTTTGCTCTGGATGCGATGACCTCGTTCATGTTCATGTTGCTCGACGTTCCGGATCCTGTCTGAAAAACATCTACAGGAAACTGGTTGTCGAACTTTCCTTCCATGACTTCCTGTTCCTGTGCAGCTGCGACAATTGATTTTGATATTTTTTCATCAAGAAGACCCAACTCACCGTTTACCATTGCAGCACATTTTTTTATCAGAGCGAGGGAATAAATAAATGACCGCGGAAATCTTAGCCCGCTGATGGGAAAGTTGTCTATGGCCCGTTGCGTACTAGCCCCATAATAAGCATCTTCAGGGACCGTCACAGTTCCCAATGAATCTTTTTCTTTTCGGTTTTTCATAAGAAATCCTTCCTTTAACCGTTTTGAAATATCGATGTGAAAAATTATAATTCAACTTCACGTTCCGGTCATGTCATTTTTTTCGACAAGAATAACACCTTCTCCCGGGTAGAGGTGACGTTGTTCCAGGGGCGTTGTCTCTTTAACTTCAGGCCAACAGCCCCGTTGGGGTTCGGCCCCTTCCAGAGCAGCTGAACTCGGATTTCGGTCTTTCATTTTCGGATGCTTTTTTAAATCCACTCCGGCAACCGGTGCACTGAATTCGATGGGAATATTGTTCGGATCGAAGGCATAGATAGAGTGGATAAATCCGTGGTCTATAACTTCTGAGACCCAGATGCCGGCGACTTCGAATCTGTCCTTGAGTCTCCATAGGTCGTCATCGCATGCCACCCCCAATGAAACGTGGTCAAATGCAAACGGCCCCTTGACCGGGACGCCATGATCTTTTTCGGGTATTTTTTCGACATCCGGCCATTCGAAAAAGGCAATCATATCGTGCTCGGATATCTCGAAGAAATAATGTCTGTACTTAGATCCGCCAACGCATTCCTAAAAAATCCCGCCAAAACCTAATGGTGCCGTCCATATCTCTTGTAGCCATCGCCAGGTGATTGATCCCGCTGTATTTTATCATTTTTTTTCAACCTAACCCGGCCAAGCCGGAACCAAGAAATGTTTGCCACCAAGGCACGAAGAATTTTATTTTGTTATTCTTTCTTAGTGTCTTGGTGCCTTGGTGGCGAGAAGAAAAAAGTTTTGCCACAAAAAACACAACAATAAATGCTAAGTGACTAATGTATTAGAAACTGCACATCTTGGTTTGCGTTAACTGACAATTTAAGTAATAATACAATAAGTGTGCCAGCTAAAGTAGAAAAATTTGCAAAATACTTGGCACGAGCATTGCAATTATTTAACATAAGAATCAATCATGCCTCTTTTATCAACAGTAAATTTTCAACAACCTTTAACAGATGCCAATGGAGGTTTAACATGACGAGAAAACGTTATAAAGTTGAAACATCGTGTCCGCAATGTGGATGCAGTGCTGTTTCCCACCTGTCCACAGAAGAGATCAAAGAAAGGTACAGCGATGTGCCGAATGTTGAAATGGAATGTGGTGATTGCATGATTAAATATGAAACCGATATGAAAACAGCATGTCCCGAATGGGATGAGGCATGCAGGATGAAAGATTAACTAAACGTCTCGGAATTTTTACAATTGGTTGAAATTAAGGATTTTTTAATAGCTACCGGTTTATGCCCCTTCGATGGAGTGATGGAATTTTGGAATAATGGAACATTGGGTTAAAGGAGCAATATCATTCTTAATCCTACAGTTACCCATTACCCCAGTATTCCATTGTTCCATCATTCCAATTGTGAGCAAAGCAAACTAACTTGCATACCAAAAGGACAAAAAGATGGCTTATGATTTTACCGCAGATGATGTATTCGAGATGGCTGAACAATTAGAAAGAAACGGAGCACAGTTCTATAGAAACGCCGCTGAAAACGCTGGCGATCTTGAGGCGAAGGCGTTCTTGATACGTCTTGCGGAAATGGAAGATGCGCATGAAAAGACATTCGCTCTTCTTAGGTCGAATCTTTCCGAAAAAGCCAAAGCAGCGACGGTTTTCGACCCGCAACACGAATCCGCCCTTTATCTTCGTGCGCTGGCTGATACCAGGGTGTTTTTTGAAAAAGAGATCGATCTTTCCTCAATGAGAGCGATACTCAAGGCAGCCATCCTGGCTGAAAAAGACTCCATCGTCTTTTATCTGGGAATGAAGGATCTGGTTCCGGACAAGCTCGGAAAGGATAAGCTGGACAAAATCATTAAAGAAGAGATGGGCCATATCAGAATTTTAAGCAAAGAACTCATCGCTCATAAAAAATAGCGGCGGTTCTTGTTTCATAATACAATTGTGTATCAAATATAAATATGAGACAGTTTTTAGCCTTTTCAACACCTAATCAGGACAAGCCCACCCTCCTGCCAAGCGGAGCAAGGCGGACGGGCCGGCCTCCGGCTTGTAAGCCTACGGCTTGGAGAGAACCAAGAAATGTTTGCCATAAAGGCGAGAAGAAAAAAAGTTATACATTATTTTAATATTTTTCTTCTATCTGGCACGGAACTTGTTACATTAAAAGGAGAAAAATTACAAAAACGGAGAACATCACTTGAAGTCCTGCGATTACAACATAAAAAGAACGCTTGATCTGGCAGATGAAATGATCCGAGTTGCAGATAAAGGTGACATCGATCGTGAAGATACGGGGTGCGGTATCCTATACGGTGTATTGCGAGATGCGGCTTATAAGCTAAAAAAATTAGCCGAGCAGGAAAAGGAAAATCATATTCAAAAGGGATGGTGGAAAGAAGAGCTTGAATAAAAATCAGCGATTGTTCCATTAATAATAGCGCGTTTTGATAACGATATTTATCAGCGATAACCATATCAATAAAATAAAAGGAGGAACTTAACATGGCGAGTTTAAAAGGGACTCAAACCGAAAAAAACCTTTTAACTGCATTCGCAGGGGAATCTCAGGCAAGAAATCGATACACCTATTTTGCCAGTCAGGCCAAAAAAGAGGGCTACGTCCAGATATCAGATATTTTTACCGAAACAGCAAATCAGGAAAAGGAGCATGCCAAAAGATTTTTCAAATTTCTTGAGGGCGGTGAAGTTGAAATCGCAGCGGCGTTTCCTGCAGGCGTCATCGGCACGACCCTTGAGAATCTGAAAGCTGCCGCCGCAGGAGAACATTATGAGCATACCGAAATGTATCCCGGTTTTGCAAAAGTGGCACGTGGGGAAGGACTTAACGCTATTGCCGCGGTATTTGAAGCGATTTCGGTTGCGGAGAAACAGCATGAGAAAAGATATAACGACCTTGCCGCCAATATAAAAGCCGGGAAGGTATTTAAAAAAGATGAAACAGTAACATGGCGATGCCGCAACTGCGGTTATCTTCATGAAGGCGAAGAGGCTCCCGAATCATGCCCGGCCTGTGTCCATCCACAGGCTCACTTTGAACTGCTTGGGGAAAACTGGTAATCTTTTTGTTAAATTCAGGCCTGCCTCGCAGGATATAAACAGGCGGGCAAATACCGATCAAAGGAGGAAAGCAAATGGCTGAAAGACTTGAAGTTTACAAATGTGAAATTTGTGGGAACATCGTAGAAGTCCTTCATGGTGGTGTTGGAGAACTGGCATGCTGTGGCCAACCTATGGTCCTGATGGTTGAAAATTCCGTAGATGCAGCCAAAGAAAAACACGTTCCGGTGATCGAAAAAGTCTCAGGCGGCATAAAAGTAAAGGTCGGCGGCGTTGCGCATCCAATGGAGGAAAAACATTACATTGAATGGGTCGAAATTATTGCAGACGGCAAGGCGTATCGACAGTTTCTTAATCCCGGTGAAGCCCCGGAAGCCACATTTGATGTAACGGCAGATCAAGTCACGGCACGGGAATACTGCAATCTTCATATCGCGAGCTTGCGAAACGGCAAGGACCTGACATGTCGACCGAAATTGTTTAAACAGAATCAAAATTGCATTCAAAGGAGGAGTCCCTATGCCAAGCTGGAAATGCTCAAAATGCGGATATGCACTCGAAGCGAATGCGCCGCCGGATCAGTGCCCTTCCTGTAAGGAAAAATGCGAGTTTCTTGACAACACCTGTTATACACCCGATTGCGAATTCGAGAAAACTGACAAGCGAATATAAGAAAGTGCTCTAACGTTTAAGTAGAGGACATAAAATGGCAAAGGTATTTATAGTCTGTGCAACGCGGACCGGAGAGACCTTTAAAATCGGCGAGCTAATTGCTGAAGGCATTCGATTTTCAGGTCATGAAACAAAGGTCGTAAAGGTCAACGCAATCAAAAAAGAAACAGACCTTCAAGGATATGATGCCCTTGTATTTGG
>JAFCZV010000345.1 GCA_019314155.1 Deltaproteobacteria bacterium | reverse complement strand
GTGATCAGCGCGTCACAGCCACCCGAAAGTAGTAACTCGGATTCATCGACGCCTAGAGGTCCCTTCACAAGAGGGAAATCATCAGGAAGACAATGTCTATCTAACTTCGGACTGAGCTTGGCCCCATCGGAGCTCTCTGTGGTCTCGATCCACTGCATCTCATCGGCTTTGACACCATACTCATCAAGCAAAAAACCACGAATCCAGGTGTTGGCACTGAATCCGTAACCAGGTGTACCCACTCTTTTGCCACGCAGATCCTCAGGCTTTTCAATCCCCGAATCAACATGCACAAAAACATTGCGATGCCTGAAGATGCGCGAGATAAAAACAGGAATGAGAGTATAAGACCGGAAATCCTCGTTGATGTACTTTCTAATGAAAGGGATCAGCCCTATTTCGGTGACCTCATACTTGCGATCGCGGCCAAACGCATAACGACTGGCCTCATAAATAGTCTCAACGTCAAAGCTGACTTCAGCACCTTCGATGCCTATTTTCCCATCCATGATGGCCCGGACACGGTCATAGTCGTAACCGGCGATTTTGATTTGGTGTTTCCCAGTTTCGGCTGCTTGACCTGCTCGGCCACCCAGAAGACCTAATGTGCCGATAGCGGCTCCCGCTACCGACATTTTCATAAAGTCGCGTCGACTGGCTTCATTCTTCTTCATAGCGTAACTTTCGTCTTTGGCTGATATTGATTTGATAGGTGTCATCCAGTAATTATTGATTTCTGTATATCATGTCATTTTAGATGTTATACAAGCAAAATGCAGATCATGCCGCACAACAGATATATTGAGAGTTTCTGGCAATAATTAGGGTCCTCAAAACGTACGTTTACCTGCCAGATTCTGTTATAATTCAAATAGCAGCTATCAGCAGTTTGGCAAAACCTGTGATTTGTCGGAGATATCACAAGGTTTTCAACTACCGGATATGCCGGGAACGTTTAAGCTCAGCCGCGCTTGAGAGCGACGGAGGGAGCGGTCAAAGCGTTGGCTGCAGCGCATTAAGCCTCTTCACTACCAATGAACTCTTTTTTTCGGCTGATAGACGGGGGTTCGCTCCGGATCAAATGAACGATCAAAGTCTCGATAATAGCTTTTTGGTTCTCGATGCGGATATTTCTGCACCTGTAGCATGTGCTCTTGAATCATTTTCGTAATTCCAGGACCAGCCCACAGCCCATTTTGTAACTCATTTGGAAAACGCTCTGCAGGATCATGATACAAATTGTAAACTTCATAAAAATGAAATCCTGGATTTGTTGGTTTAAGATTCAATTTAATTTGATCTTTTCTTACCGCTTCCAAGTGGTCTCTGTTGTAGTGAAATACGTAGTCTCGGCGGCCTTTCCCTTCACCCAACAGAAACAGTCCGGATTGATCAACACCATCAATCACACGATCTGTAGGAATCCTATCCATAGCACCAGCTATGCTTGCTATAGTGGTAAATAAATCTGTAATCTGAACAATATCGAGCGGATCTTGATCGGCTTCAATCATGTCGGGCCACCACACGATAGCTGGCACATGGATACCTCCCTCTTTTGTTTCGCCCTTACCACCAGGTAACAACGAATAGCCGCCATGCGGGTGAGCGGTATACATTGGCCCATTGTCAGAGGCCCAAATAACCAGCGTATTTTCTGCAATGCCCAAGTCTTTCAATGTTTTTATTACTCTTCCTGTATTGTAATCATGCTCTACCATCTGTGCGGAAGTATTCGTTTGAGCTGGTGTATCTCTAAAATCCGGGTGAGCCCCCCAAAAGTGATTCCCCTTACCCCAATAATTAACAAAGAATGGCTGGTTAGTTTTGGCTCTTCTTTGAATAAAGTCGATAACTCTATCGGCTACCTCTGAGTCATACGTGTTGTACTTTTCCATCGAATACTCGTAAACGATTTTAGGCTTCTCACCTTTCTTAGCGCGCATCACTCCACCCGTGTCATAGGGAAAATTTTCAGGGCCTGGTGAGTTCAACAATACCCGATTAGTGAAGCCGCCGATATCATCAGTAGCCTTTGCGTTTTTATTATTGACCCACCAAGGGGGGTTTCCTTCTGACCACTCCGCCTCATCAAAACCTTGATCGGTGGGATACTCTCCTTCTTCACCTCCGATATGCCACTTGCCAAAGTGTCCTGTGTAATAGCCGACATTTGAGAGGACTTCAGCGATAGTTACTTCGTCTGGGTGAAGACCTCCGCCTACTTGCCCCGGCAGCGTGATATTGTAGACGCCATTGCGAACCGGGTGACGCCCAGTCATAAAGGCCGCACGAGATGGTGAGCATTCAACTTCGGAATAAAAGTTCAGTAAACGGATGCCTTGTCGGGCTAACTTGTCAAGATTAGGCGTCGGAGCACCGCGTAACTTGCCGCCGCCATAGCTTCCTAATTCAGTATAACCAACGTCGTCAGCAAGAATAAAAACTATATTGGGTTTTTTCCCGAACCTTTTTTGTAACGTGGCCAGCTCACTGCGTACACGTTTGTTATCGGCATCCCATTGTCTTGAGAATTCCTTTTGCATCCTCACGAATTCAGGGTCATGCACAACATTGCCTGCCTGTGCATATTTAGGAAATGCAATCAGCAGCGTCAAAAGTAGCGAAAACAGAAATTTGTTCATGATGCCTCCTAAGTATTTAGAGTAATTAACCCAATACTGAAAATTATTTACCGCCTACTAATCATCGACATCTGGCGGCATAACATTATATATTAAGTGTAAATCTGCTTTTTTACACAAATAGCAACATTTGACGCTATTTCAGCATTTGTTCGCAAATCGGGCGGATTTGCGAAAGCCTACCATAGCCATCTGATAAGTCAATAAAATCAATCAAACGCCCATTTCCCGGTCCACTTATAATTTTTCCACTTTTTGTACTTAACATTGAATTAACGAGTTTTCTCGTAAGGCTCACGAAATTAGTTATTTTTATGGAGTTCGCCCCAGGCAGGCCCATTTTTTAACATTGTGATGGGGATTATAAGTTCTCTTGATAAGCGGTGAACTACAGATATGATGAGATTATCAAAGCCCACAAGAAACTTGTGATATCATACAATCCAGCATCAAAATTCGTGCTTTTCCAGGCTTGTGCTTTCTTGCCATACTAGCAAACTGCAGCCAATTC
>JAFCZV010000040.1 GCA_019314155.1 Deltaproteobacteria bacterium | reverse complement strand
CAGTGCATCAGGTTTGGCTGAATCCTGAAAAAGGGAACGACGCTATCCAGATGCACTGCTTAAAAAAGGCGGCCTAAGCTATGGCTCAGGTGACAACTCCCTTGACACTCGCCGAAAGGGGCAAACTCTGGAAAAAGGTTTTGCCCTCTTGGAAAAACGATATCACAAATATTTTAGACGGCTGATATTTTTGCCCTTGGTGAATTCACCCCGCCGTGTTAGCATAACCAGAATTCGATTAAAGAAAAAAATAAAGTTGAACAAAAAGTTTCAGAACCTTAAATCACTAATCAATTTTTGATCCCCTTACCTAGTTTAACAAATGAACTCTGAAGAAAAAAATACTTTTACAACTCAAGAGGATGTTTTTAGAAGTAATAGACATATTCTTTCTGAACACTACGATATTGGACTGTTGGTCCGTCAGGAGCGAATTTATAGAGGTTACATCAATGAGAGCTATAAAATCGAAATGCTCATAGACGGTAAAAAAAGCCGGTATCTGATGAGACTATACAGAAAAGGAACTCCTGAAAAAAAAGTCAGATTTGAACATACTCTGCTTCATGAGCTGCAAATAAGAAGGTTCAAGTTTTCCCCACGACTCATCTCGACAAAAGGTGGCAAAACTTATGTTAGAATTGGCCGACAACTAAAACATCAAGCTCGCAAAAAATATATCGCAGTGTTTAGTTTTTTGCCGGACGAAGACAAATACAGCTGGGACACCCCCTTATGTTCTGATGAGGAATTAAGACATTCAGCGAAAATACTCACCTTATATCACAACACAATCTTTGGTTGGCAAGGGACAGAGGGTTGGGGAGAACAGAGCAATATCGATGTTGTTAGTTTGATGGCAACAAAATGGAAAGGTTATGTTCAAAATACTGCTAAATCCCCATTTGATGAATATTTTTTAGAACAACTGGATGACCTGCTCAACATGTTAAGTCGTCATATCCCTCCCCAACAAAAATACCATGCCATGCCTCGCCTTGCAGTTCATGGAGACTATCATCCCGGGAATCTTAAGTTTAAGGACGGGAAAGTAACAGGTGTGTTTGATTTTGGTTGGTCAAAAATTGACGCCAGGTGTTTTGATGTAGGTCTTGCGATAATGTACTTTTGCACCACCTGGGAGAATAATAATGATGGAATTTTGCAGCTTGATCGAGTGGAAAACTTTTTGGGAACCTATCAAGAAACAGCCAATAAGACTAAAACCATCGGGTCTTTTAATAAACTTGAGCTGGAATATCTTCCCCATATGATCCATATGGGAAATCTAATTGTAGTTGACTGGATTTTAAATGAGTTTTACAGAACCGGTCTATATCCTGAACAATACTTGAAATATTTACAACATAGCATGTCGCTGAACCGATGGTTGGACGGCAATTGGGAAGAACTGACGAGTTGTATTCAGCGACATAGTACCTAACATATTGCCTATTACAAAACCCTCCGTATAAATACCGATATTCTTCTAATACGACAGGTCTCATCCATATTCGGCAAGCAACCAGGCGGGCTGGTGGACTACGACGTCATCAAAGCGGCAGTCATTATGTTCACCAAGGATTTGTCCAACTATCTCGCCAAGAACAACATTCTGGTAAACGCCATCTGTCCCGGACCCATCCGGACGCCACTGTGGGAAGGTCCCGGTCAACTCGGAGATCAATTAGGACAGACTATACTTTTAATACCTCCATCCAGTCATCAATACAAATGCCCGGGGTCTCGATATCCCGGCTGTTATAAAAATGTATCAGCACAGCCCGTACTTCGGTACTCGTTTTGCCTTCAAGCTCTGATTCCAGCTGTTTAACGGCACCCAAAGGGTAGCAAAAGAAATCACCGGAAATGGATAGGTCGGAAAGTTTCCCATCTATCATCTTAAAATCGATCCGAATAAGTCCGCCAGGTGCCTTGTGCATTTTGTGCACCACAGTAACGCCCGATCGGATCTTTACAGACCGTTGCAAGATGCGTTTTCCGTTCTGATATAGCCAGGCATGACTATTCATGACGGCGCCAAGCTCCTCCATTTTGGCTTGCAGTTTGGCATCCTTTGGACATGGATCCAATCGGCCCAACAACTTTTCAAATTCATCAACAATTAAATCGTATAACATGGACTCGTTTAATCGGAGTGCCTCTTTATTGCCCAGTTCTCGGCGGACACTGGTTAGATGTTCCCTTAAGGTCTTTTCAACCTTATCGCGAAATTTTTCATCCGGAACCCTGAGAATTCGAGACATCATCTTATAGTTAAAATCGAGGATGATGTTTCCAACAAAGACAATACATTTACCAATTTCACCGACGCCACTGCCCGATATCTTCCGGCTTTCGACAATGACATCGTTCACGGGCTTGTATTCTGCCTGTATGCCGATCCGGCGATAGACATTGATAATGGGCAAAAGGAATTTACGATAAAAAGCTTCTTTTCTCTTTGGAACTGCCGGGTTGTCATGCCGGAGAATGAGTTGAAAAAAAAGCTGTTTGCCATCAAGATAGACAGTTCCTCCGCCGACCCTGCGTCTGAATACCGGAATATGTTTTTCCTGACAGTAATCAAGGAACACCTCTTTCTTTATATCTTGGTGATAGCCTATACAGACATACGGACTGGCCGGAGAGAGTAAGCAAAGCGCTTCACGTCCCAATTCAGCCAGAGCATGATAGATAAGCTGTGATTCCTGCCAGGGCACCTTACTGAGGTTGTATAGTTGCACAGGTAATTATCCCTTGAATGCCCGATAAACAAGCTGGCTAATATCCATGACCTCGATGGGGATTTTATTCCTTTTGGTATAGGTGGTCATGATACGGACGCACTGTTGACAGGACGTCACGACAGCCTGAGCGCCGGTTGCCAAAATTTCTTCAATTTTCTGCTTGGCAATCTTGGCTGAGAGTTCAGCATCGATCATTTCAAGGTTACCCCCCCCTCCGCAGCATTGGCAATTTTCCCTGTTGCGAGAAAGCTCTACCAGTTTCACGCCCGGGATGGAGCGGATTACCTCACGGGGGGCTTCAAATATCCGCCTGCCGCGGCCCAGATCGCAAGGATCATGGTAAGTCACAGTTAAATCTATCGCTTGAAGCGGAATACGGTTTGATTTGATAAGTTCGTTTAAAAATTCGGAAACATGAGCTATCTCAAATTCGCGTGGGTAGTACTCCTGCCACATCTGGTAACAGGAAGGGCAGGCAAAGACCACCTTCTGCGCACCTTTTTCCCTCACAGCGTGGACATTGTGATTCATCAGCTCCCCGGCCAGATCCCTTAACCCGGCCCCCAGCAGGGGAAAACCGCAGCACCACTCGTCTTCGCCAAGGAGAGTAAAGTCCACTTTGGCGGCATCAAAGATTTCTGCCAGGGCTATGGGGATCCTTTGGGCCATCGGAAAGAAGGCCGCCACACAGCCGGTAAAATAGATCACTTCAGCTTGTTTTCTGAGATAACCATGAGAAGGGGCATCTGGGATATCCTCAACCCAATCGGCTCGCTCCTCGTTATCCTCTCCAAATACGTTGTGGTTTTCTTTTAGATTCTCCCGAATTATATTAATTTTTCCGGGATAAGCATCAGAATCAACGAGGTCCCGGCGAACAGAATGCCAAAGCTCCTTGAGCTCGATACCTACCGGGCAAACTTCCTGACAGCTTCCGCATAAGGTACAGCGAAAAACAGTATCGCTGAAAGCGCGTAATTCTTCCCTGGTCGGTTCTTTGACGCGTATAAGTTTTCGCCAAAGCCACGTCCGAGCTTTTAGTATCCGGCTGATACCCTTCATACGGTAAACAGCCGAGAGATTTCCTTCAAGATTACCGGCAACTGCCGGACACACTTCAGCGCAAGCCTGACAGTTTGTGCAAGCCTGTATCTGTAAAAGCTGCTTAATTCTGTAATTCCGGTTAGCCATGTTAATCCTGCTTGTATTTTTCAATATCTTTCAAAAGCCATTTTTCAATGTCAGCGGGATCATAAATCAGGTTGTTAAGTTCGTTAATGTCGGACGGTTTGATTTTATACATCCATCCTTTACCATAGCAATCCTGGTTGATGAGCGTGGGCTCGACCTCGAGTTCCTCATTTCCCTCGATCAGTTCGCCATTGACGGGCGCGTAAACCTTTCCCAGCCATTTGCCCGATTCCACCTGGGCGAATTTTTTGCCGACCTTCAGCTTTTTGCCTGCAAAGGGGATCTGGACATAAACAATGTCGCCCGACAATTGGCGGGCAAAATCGTCCATTCCCATCACTAGTATATCGCCCTCTGTTCTCACCCAGTAATGGTTTTTTTCGTAGTACAGATCTGCGGGCATGTGGTATCCTTGAATTTCCATATCCTTGTTCCTTTCTGTTGAATGGATAACGGGGCCGAAAATCGGGAAATAGGCGTTTCAAATTTCATTTTTCGCACACTCCTTGGTTTCCGATCGGGCATTGATGATCAGTGCGATGGGGGCTGTTATAATATGAGCCATGCGCGTAAAGGGAATCAGCGCCATAAAAGCACCTACCAGGATCGCGTGAGCATACCACACATAACCATACGTCTCCGTTAATCCGCTCATGCCTTTCAACAGCAGGCTGACGCCATATCCGAAAAACGCCCATCCCGCGCCACCGGGCCAGCCGGTTAATGCGATCCTTAGCCCCTCCAGAATAAATCCGACCACAACGATCAGGCCGAGCAATGCCGGCATGCCCCGGCCCGGTTCCGGCAGCGAGGCAATATTAACGATTTGCTCATTTCTACAGCGGACAATTGCGGCAGCAGTGCCGGCGAGAATCATGAGGCCGGTAAAGTCGAAGAGAAAAGCGCGCATCGCATGGTTTTTATCCAGCATCGCCACGGTTACGGACCAGTCCGGCAGAAAGATCGAAAGAACTAGTGCCGTCAGGCCGAAAGTGAAACGGAAAAGAAACGGAAAAAAGATCAGCGCATGGATGATCCAGCGGGCCGGTGACAGACGGAAAAGCCGTTGCAGAAAAAGCACATCTGCGATCAGAGCGTTGAGCAGGCGAAAGAATTTATCGGGAAAAAGGGCGCCGGGTGTGGATCGGGTCTTAACTTCGGATTTTTCGCCGGACCGGTGCGCTACCTTATCGATTGATCCTGAGAACCAGACAGCACCGAGTCCGACCATGCCAACCAGAAATATGAATAAGGAGACAAGGGTCGTTTTATCGCCCACCGAGAAAGTAGCGACATGACAGGGCATACACAGGATGCTTTTGGCGGGCAGTATCATGGATGCGGCGCCTAAGGTATTTCCCTGAAAGTGGCAGTTCCCGCATCGTGCCTCCCCTCCGGTCCGAACCACCTGATGGGGCAGCAATGCCGAGCCGAGCCGGAACTCCCCGCCCCAGATGACACTTTTCGATTCGGGATCTACCACCGGAACGCCCCCTTTCATATGGCAGGCGTTACAAGCAACCCGGCTGTGGGCATCGTGGATGACCTTTTCATCGTGAGGCGCATGGCATTGGCGGCAGTCGACCGGAACGAGCACCTCATGTTCTTCCTCAACCGCCTGGGTGTGACAGCTCAGGCATTCAATGCTTTTGTGCACGGACAATGCATGATCATCCACCATTTCTTCATGGCATTCCGTGCATTGGGCATTGGTGTAACCATCACCGGCATCGACTTGTGCTGCAAACACCGGTGGGCATCCGATTAGAATAGCAAAAATGACTATCTGAACAACAAACCTTTTCATATCCATATATCGGTTTACATCCACTCAGTGGTGACGCCTTCTTCTTAAAACAGCTCGTCGCCACTCTTTCCGTCCAGACCCGGGTGGCCGTCAAAACGAACCACACCGACGGCCGCTTTACCCGCCACGGCCTCTGCAATACGCCCTGTGCCCTTGTTTCCAAAGCCGCCGCACAATTCTATCGCTTCCACGCCTTCTGAGACCAGCATTTGGGCGACCTGTTCCGCTTCTGCATAATCACGCGCCGCGACCGCTGTAAGTTCCACTTGTGGTGTGACAACCGTGGCACGATGCTGCTGTGGGTCTGCTTCCGGTGCCAGGAATATAAATGCGGCTTTTAAAGTCATTTTTACATCCTTTCTGATACTTTATTTTTAGTAGTGGACGTTTGGCTCCACATCAAGCTCAAACCAGCCTGGATCAAAACAAATGCAATTCTGCCATACATGGGCTAAATCGTGCTCTTGACCATCCCGCCATCCACATTGATTGCCTGGCCGGTAATGAACTTGGCTCTGTCCGACGCCAGAAATGCCACCAGGTTGGCGATATCCTCAGGGTCGCCATGATGCCCCAGGGGGATGTTCTGCTCAGCGAACCATTTGATGGCCTCCGGGCCCGACATGTCCAGCATTTGTCCCAGTTGATCTCCCAGTTGACCGGGGCCCTCCCAGAGGGAGGTGCGGATCGGGCCGGGACAGACGGCGTTTACCAAAATGTTGTCCTTGGCAGTATAGTTGGACAAATCTTTGGTAAACATAATGACCGCCGCCTTGATGGCATCGTAGTCTACCAATCCGCCAGGCTGTTTGCCGAATATGGATGAAATGTTGATAATACGACCCCATTTTTGTTCACGCATATGGCGCACCGCTGCTTTGCAACAGCGAATCAGGCCGAAGAGCATCAGATCCATATTGTATCGGAAATCCTCTTCGGGAAGCTCCATCAGGTCGCTCAATCGCCCCGCTCCGGCGTTATTTACCAAGATGTCGATGCGGCCAAATTTTTCGGCAGCCTGGGTCACAAAGCTGTCCACCTCTTCCGGTTTGGTGATATCGATCTGGAGCGCAAGAACCTCTATCCCTTCGGCTTTGAGCTCTTCGGCAGTCTCGTCCAGTTGCTGCTTTCCGCGGGCGCAAATAGCCAAATTACATCCTTCCTGTGACAGGACCAGTGCGCAGGATTTGCCGATACCCCGGCTGGCCCCTGTAACCAATGCTACCTTCCCATTTAATGATAGATCCATTGAAGACCTCCTTTCAGTTGGGTTCAAAGTTTTTAAATCCATCCGCCACGTTTTGGAATGTTACCGGCTTTTTACCATACTCCGGTGCAAGGATTTTATTCCGCATGGCAAATGCCATGGTCCGCTCCACATCTACAACCAAAGGGCCGTCGGTCGAAAGGCGGATGGCTGCCTTCCGCCCCCTTTTGATTTCCACTTCTCGCTCACCGTCTAAAGCCACTACACAAGGATTTAAGACGATATCCACTTCTTCGCCGGGGGCCATCAGTTGCACGTTTTCCACAGACACGATTTCAACAACCCCGGGAGCGATGGGCGCCGTAACCAACTGTCCATTTTTGCCTAATTCCAGAACCATACTGAAAGGATCGTTCGGAGCGATGGAACGGAGCATCCCGCCGATGGAGGAAAAGCCGATACTTGCCGGGCTGGAGCGATTCAAAAAAACCTGTCTGATTTTATCTATTTTCCATACGGCACGCGAGCCGATAAAAATATCATCACATACCAATGCATCGACGATCGCGATATCGGCAAGCTGTCCTTCGACGACGACTTCAAGCCGGGTGGAAGTAAAAGTTCCTTCTTTACAAGAGATTTTTCCGGTGGCGATCAGGCCGGCGGCCAGCCCTGCAATCGTTCCCTCAATCATGTAAGGGAATACGTTGTTGGTACCGGTTGAGACCGGAAGAATGGGGATTTGGCCGGCCCCCTTGGCAACAACGCGATTGGTTCCATCGCCCCCTATCGTGATGATGCAATCGGCACCGTTTTCCGCCAGAATCTCGGCTGCGCGCGTCGAATCTCTCTGGTCTGCTTTGGTGTCAAAACTCAACGGTGAGATGTCAACGTCAATTTTCAGGCCATTGAGTGCCCGGTCAACAATGCCATAATAATCGGGCATATATCTTATCTGTTGCACCCCTGTCGCCTCCAGACCGATCAAAATGCGTCGCAAAATTCTGACCTTTTCCTGATTGCTAAAAACACTTCCGTAGGCGACCAGTCTGCGAATATCAGTTCCCGAGGCTGGATTGGCGATAATGCCGACCAATGACATGTTCAAACCCTTTTTTTTGGTTTTGGAAAATAAAGCGCAGCACCTCGCCTAAAACGGCAGGTCGGCGCCCACAGGAAAACATACCCACATCGCTGATGGGAAAAACCCATCCGGCTCCCAGCCCGGTCCAATCAAGACACCCGGGCTGCAATTACGCCATCACTTTCTTGACAGCATCAATAAGCTGCTGCTCGCTCGGAATGTATGCTTGCTCCAGCGGCTGTGAAAAGGGAACCGGGCAAAAAGGAGCTGCTACCCGCAGGATCGGTGCATCCAGATAATCAAAGGCTTTTTCTGCCACGATAGCGGCAATTTCGGCCCCTGATCCGGCGAATTTTACTTCCTCGTGGATGATCACTATCCGGTGGGTTTTTTTGACGGATTCGATAATGGTCTCCTCGTCCAGCGGATAGAGCGTACGCGGGTCCACCACTTCCAGACTGATCCCTTCGGCGTCAAGCTTTTCGGCCGCGCCCAAAGCGGTATGAACCATATTGGCTGTCGCCACGACGGTGACGTCTTGGCCTTCGCGTTTGATATCGGCCTGGCCAAAGGAGATGGTGTAATCCCCTTCAGGAACCTCCCCTTCCATGGCATAAAGCATTTTGTGCTCCAGGAAAACTACCGGGTTGTCGTCGCGAATCGCTTCGATCAGGAGCCCCTTGGCATCATAGGGCGTGCTAGGCATAACCACCTTCAGGCCCGGGACGTGCATAAACCATGCTTCCAGGCACTGGGAATGCTGGGCCGCTGCCCCGATCCCGGCACCGCACGAAGCTCGCATAACCATCGGGATTTTGGCTTTGCCGCCGAACATGTATTTCATCTTGGCCGCCTGATTATAAAGCTGGTCCATGGCCACGCCGATAAAATCGACAAACATCAGTTCAATAACCGGTCTGAGCCCGACGGTTGCCGCTCCCACCGCTGTCCCAATGATAGCACTTTCGGTAATCGGGGTATCCTTTACCCGTTTTTCGCCAAACTGGTCGAGCAGCCCTGCCGTTACGCCGAAAATTCCGCCGTAAATCCCCACATCCTCACCGGCAACATATATATTAGGATCTCGCTCCATTTCGAGTCTATGAGCGTTGTTTAAAGCTTGAGCAAAAGTCATATTTGGCATTTTAAATCCTCCTTTTTCTTTTCCGTCTTCGATTAATAGTTGTCGGAAAATACATGCCTAAGTGTACACATCCTCTGTCAGTTCAGATGCATCGGGAAAAGCGCTTTCTTCGGCAAACTGTTCGGCCAGAGCCACATCTTTTTGAAGCGTGCTCTTAATCTCCTGAATTTTGCTATCGGTCAGTATTTCCATCTCGATCAGTTTTTGTTCCAACCGCGGAATCGGGTCTTTTTCTTTCCATTCCTGAAGTTCTTCGTCATTGCGATAAGTACACGGATCTCCTTCAAAGTGCCCCCTGTGACGATAGGTTTTGCATTCAATCAGAGATGGACCCCTGCCCTCGCGAGCCCGATTGATAGCTTCAGCAGCGGCTTCATAGACCGCAATGACATCATTTCCGTCGACAATAACGCCCGGCATGTCATAAGCGGCGGCGCGGTCGGCGATGTTGGGAACGCACATGGAATTTATTGTACAGGACGAAATGCCGTACATGTTGTTTTCATTCACAAACACCACCGGCAGCTTCCAGCAGGTTGCCAGATTCATAGCCTCATGGGTGGTTCCCTGATTGGAGGCGCCGTCGCCGAAAAAGCACGCCGCCACACTATCCTTGCCCAGATATTGCACAGCCAGTGCGGCCCCGGCGGCCAAAGGCGGGCCGCCGCCCACAATACCATTCGCCCCCATAATTCCCAGATCAAGGTCGGCGATATGCATCGAACCGCCCTTTCCTTTGCAGTAGCCGGTTTTTTTACCGAACAGCTCGGCCATCATTAGCTTAATGTCGCCTCTCTTGGCCAATAGATGTCCGTGTCCGCGGTGCGTGCTGGTAATATAGTCCGCATCCGTAAGGTTTGCGCACACACCCGTAGCAATGGCTTCCTCTCCCACATACAGATGTACAAACCCGGGAATTTTGCCGTCCGCAAAAAGCTCGGCTACTCGATTTTCAAAGGTTCGAATCTTGTTCATGGTGACATACATCTCTATTAATTGTTCATTTGTCAGGTCCATTGTTCTCCTCCTACTTTTTTGGGTTGACAAAAAATTTTCACCAATACAATCGATTTTTCTGTGTTGGGCTACCTATCTTTTCCCAGAAGCGTTTCTAATTCGTCTGAATGAAAACCGTCACAGCAGCGTTGGCCACAACGATTTGATCACATTCCGGGGCAAAATAGGGCACACAAAGTCCCTTCACGTTCATCCCCCCGCCAACCGCCCGGGCGGTTTTTTGTCCAATGGGAACCGTAGCCTTTACCTGCTCCAGATCCACTTCATCCGGTTTCGGAGAAGCCACCAGAATATCCACCTGTA
>JAFCZV010000344.1 GCA_019314155.1 Deltaproteobacteria bacterium | reverse complement strand
AATCGCCAGGATCACGGCCGGCAACGCGAGAGATTTGGCACCCATGGAGAAACTTCTCCGGCCACCGGTTTTAAAATATTTATTGAGTCCGGTGGACATCAGCATGGCAAACGGGGGAAAACACGGCAGGATGTAAGTGAGAATTTTGCCCTTTGATATAGAAAAAAACAAAAAGGGAAGAAGAAACCAGCACAGTGCATAACGAGTTATAGAGGCCTTAACACCTGTTTTTCTCAACCCTAAAATCGCCGAAGGGAAGAGAACTGTCCATGGCAAGGCCACTGCCGGGAATAAAAGAATATAATACCAAAACGACGCATGATGCTGTGCTCCGGAAGATAAAAACCGTTTGATATGTTCATTCCATATAAAGAAATGCCAGAAATCAGGCGCCTTTAAGTGGATCATTACGGCCCAGGGAATTACAACCAGGACCGCAGCGGCAATCGGCAGCCAGGGAATGACAAATAGTTCCTTAACGCGTCCTTCCCAGATCATAAACGGAACGATAGCCACCACCGGAATTACAAATGCAAGAAACCCTTTTGTAAGGAATGCCAGCCCGCAAAAAACACCGAACAGCAATAGAAACCATTGTTTTTTTTTTGAGGAAGGATCGGCATGATGGGCGAAAAAAAATGACGTCATGGAAACGGTGATAAACATGGCCAGCATACTGTCAAGGACATTGAAGGTTCCAACACCATAAACTTCAAAAGAGGTCAGGAATATCGATGCAGCGAGCGTTGCAGAGAAAATTTCATCTGAAAATCGGCGAACCAGTAAAAATATCATAAACGCTGAAATCCCTGTTGCCGCTGCCGAGGGGAAACGAACGGCAAAGGCATTTTCTCCAAACAGTTTCACGGACACGGCATTCAGCCAGTAGCCCAGAACCGGTTTTTCAAAATATTTGAGCCCGTTCAGCGTCGGGACGATCCAATCGCCCGAGGCGATCATTTCACGAGAGATTTCAGCATACCGAGTTTCATCGGGAATGATCATCGGTCGAATCCCAAGGGGCAGTATGTAAAGCAATAAAAAAATGCCGATTACGGCGAGGTAAGATTTTTTCATAAATTCATTCGTAGAAAATGATCCTGTTTATGGTTGTAAGTGTCAGCAGACGTACCTCATAGTTGAGGTTTATTTTGCTCCTGAATGGAAATCCATCCATCACGGCCGGGAACTTTACCCGATACCATCGAAGCGCCGTCAATGGCTGTTTCCTTTTGGAGAAAAGCGCCCAGAGCGTTAAAGGAGATCCCTTTTGACCGAGCCGTTTTTAAAAATTGATCGAACATCGATGCGCATGAAATTCCTTCGACTTCAGCGTGAACCGTCAAAACATTCAACTTTTCCGGTTTTATCAGCGACAATATGTATTGATTGTAATTGGCATCCGAAATCCCTTTATTTCCGACGACCTCGTCATAGGTCGGAAGTGTTACGGGAATCTGGGGCTGGAATAACTTCTTCCCGTCAACGATGGGATGGAAAATACTCTTTCCTCTGCAGTCGCTGTTGTAGATAAATGGGATTCTATTTTTTTCCATTAGAACGAGATCGGTACATTTCCATGCAGGTACCGCCGAACAGACCGGGGGCTCCCCCAGGATGCGCGCAAGCCGATCAAACCCCTTACGCAAAGCGCGCCGTATTGCATCCCGATCCATGGTGTCGATATGTACCTGCCATGCATGATGATCCCAGGCATGCAAGCCGATCTCATGCCCTTCTTGGGCCGCTGAAATTATGACATGGGCCAGCCTTTCACCGATGATCGGTCCTGGACGGAACGTCCCTTTAAATAGAATATCCCAGCCATACAGGTTGGCCGCTTTTGTGCGAAGCATCTTAATAAAAAAGCCCGGTCGGAGAAGACGCCAAAGATGACGCCCCATATTATCCGGTCCTACAGAAAAAAAGAAGGATGCCCGTATGTCGTGCTTTGCCAGAGTCCTGCAAAGATTCGGCACCCCGATTTTGGTGCCTCTGAAGGTATCAACATCAATACGCAAGCCGATTTCCATAGATTCATCGCCTCAGGCTACAAATCATGCGGCCGGCCAATTCCGCATTCTCCGGTTCTGACCGCTTCTTTTAGAAAGAAGTCGAGGGTTTCTTCAACCGATTGCTGGATATCTATCTTCGGCTCCCAATCCAAAAGACGCCGGGCATTATCAATGCTTGGTTTTCTGTGCTGGACATCCTCATATCCGGACCCGTAAAAGGTTTTGCTTTCCACCTCGCGAGTTCCGGCAAAAGGAGGAAATTTTTTGTGCAGCGGGTGCTGATGGAATTTTTTTATTAAAATTTCGGCCAGATCTTTGATACTCGCCTCATTATTAGGATTGCCGATATTGATAATTTCACCATCACAGCATCCGTTTTGATTTTCAATAATTCTGTAAAGGCATTCAACACCGTCTTTGACATCGGTAAAGCATCGTTTTTGGTTCCCGCCGTCCACAAGCTGTATGGGCGTTCCTTCGGCCAGGTTTAATATCAACTGGGTGATGGCGCGAGAGCTGCCGATACGCGCGGATTCCAGACTGTCAAGCCGTGGGCCGATCCAATTAAAAGGCCGGAACAAAGTAAACTGTAAACCTTCTTTTTCGCCATAAGCCCAAATAACCCGGTCGAGCATCTGCTTACAGCAGGAATAAATCCACCGCTGTTTTCGAATGGGTCCTAAAATTAACCGGGATTCGTCCTCACTGAATTTCTGATCATCACACATACCGTAGACTTCAGAGGTGGATGGGAATATGATACGTTTGCCGTATTTAACACAGTATCGGACAACACGAAGATTTTCCTCAAAGTCGAGTTCAAAAACCTTTATCGGATTCCGGGTGTATTCAATAGGTGTTGCAATGGCAACCAGCGGGATCACCATATCACACTTTCTAACATGATATTCTATCCATTCACGATGGATGGAAATATCACCTTCGGAAAAATGGAACCCGGACTGGTCCCGCAGCCTTTGAATCGAATTTGATCCAAGATCCATTCCATGGACTTCATACTTTCCACTGTTCAGAAGCCTTTCACTGAGGTGGTTGCCGATAAATCCGTCTACCCCCAGAATCAAGACCTGTTTTTTTCTCACCATTTCAATGCGGCAGATTGAAGGTTCGCCAAATCTCATTCCTGAAACAAAATGCATTTCTTCGGCAAGCTGT
>JAFCZV010000039.1 GCA_019314155.1 Deltaproteobacteria bacterium | reverse complement strand
AAACATTTTTCCCATAACTTTATAAACCATTACTTCAGGTCCGAAAGGGAAATCTTCAAATGCGCCTTGTTTTTTAAGAAGATATGATCGAAGTGTTTCGAGTTCCATAGATAAACTCTAAATATCACAACTTTTCAAGCCGGTCTTTTGTTACTACGTCCAGTTGAAGTAACCATACGGCTGCCAGGGTCAGTCCAATTCCCGGCAACACTGACCATTCGGGGGACGAAAGTCCCAGTCCCCATTCCAAAGCGGCCACAGCCGAAGGCGTCAGAAAAGTATAGGCCACCACGCGGTTAGGACCCAGGCGGGGTGCAGTATATTGTAAAATCCAGAAAGTGCCGGCCGTTGAAGGGCCTGCTAAATAGAAAATCCCAAGCCACACACGGATACTGGGAAAAGGCAGGGCCTCGGTCCGCACTAATACGGTGACTAACAACGCCACTGTGGCTATCAGCAAGCTGTAAAAGGTGAAGCAGATCTTGGATTCATTTCGCTGAAGCCTTTTCATAGATTGCATATAGACCGCCAGACAGCCAGTTCCTATAAAAAAAATAATATCTCCTTGAGAAAACTGCAAACCTATCATTTGATGCCAATTGCCACGGAAGATCACCCAAATCGTGGCCACCATAGATAGCGCCAGGATTCCCATTTGACGAACGTTTAACGGTTCACCTAACAGGCGCCCCAGCAACATTGTCAATAGTGGCAAGATTGTGTAAATGGTACTGGTGTTCAGAGGGGTGGTGCTCTTTAATGCCTCGAACATCAATATGAAAAACAAACCATAGCTGCCGCCGACAATGCTGTATCGACCCAAATCCCGCCAGCCAGGCAATTGTAAACCATTTACAAAGGGAAGCATCAGTGCAAAAATTGTCGTTGCGGTAAGGAACCGCCAGAAGGTCAACACAGTTGAATCGATGCCGGTAGTAATGGATGCTGATACACGAAATGAGCCAGCGATAATTAGTGAGAAGACAATCATCCAAATATGACTCTGCATAGTTGATGAGGAAACGGAGAGGGTTGACTTTGATTTGTTTATTTCATACGTAGTTTTTTTCGGTTCAAACACTGAAGTCCTTTCTAACGCACACTGGTATATCTGGCTATCCTACAAAAACGCATCTCACCGAAACTGCATGTATATTGAAAATGTTGCCATTTGTTACGAGAATGTTCGACCCCAAGATACGGTATTCGGGTGAAGGCTATAGATCTTTTCAATTTAACTTCACACTACGCAACATGATGGCATCTTCAGGACAGACCTCATGGCAGCAGAAACACCTTATGCATTTTGAATAGGTTACCTCTGCCATCTGGTTTTGCACCTTGACTGCATCTTTAGGACAAATGCTTTCGCAATCCCCACACGCTGTGCATTTATTCGTAATAACGGGGCTTTTTCTTGGAGGTTTTTTGCCGGTTAATAGATGATCGGCCGTGTTTGGTAGTCTGAATCCTTTATAGGAAACATCCTCGGGTCCCTGGATCGGATAGTCAATCCTCTCAGGCCACAAACCACGAACTTTAGCCCTTTTAAGTGCCGGTATGCCCACGGGCTCGACGCCCAAAATTTTGCATACAGAAATGTCCATTGCCACATAATCTGTTGATGCAAGAACCAGATCCATCTTTACGGGATCTCCGCTTCCAGGTCCCTGACCCTGCATTCCCAATATACCGTCCATGATATATAGGTGTGGCTTTACGATGGTAAGAATATCCAGCATCATGTCCGCAAAGCTAACTCTTCTTGGAAACTGAGCGTGGTATTTTGCCTTGGTAAGACCGGGAACGACTCCATACATGATCTTGCAGGCCAGTGTCATATACTGAAAGGAGTGGGTTTTAAGTTTCGGCAGCGCAATGATCTTATCGGCATTTAACACATAATTACAGATGGTAGACCTTTGCAATCTTTTGCCACTGGGGATATCAAGTTTCTTGACGCCTGTATCAAAGTTCAGAGGAATCTCTTCTTCTCTTGCCAAATTCTTGAGTCCTGAACGCTCATAGGCCTTGTTAAGATTTCTTTTGGAAAAGGGTCCTGCAGGGGAGTCTCCAATATACGGTTCTCCTCCTGCCTCTCTTACAGCCTTAGCTACAGCCCTTACAAATTCAGGGTGCGTGGTCACGGCCTTTTCCGGCTCTTTGGCAGATAATAGATTAACCTTGAGGAGGACTTTCTCGTTCTTTTTTACAAACTGCTCCATCCCCCCAAGGGGTGCAAGGAGGGTTTCAATCTCTGGATCTGAATATGTGGCCTTAATAATGCTGACCTTTGCCATTTCTTTACCCCTCTACCAGACGGATTTTACTTGATTAATCATGCCCCCTTCTCCGCATAGCGGGATCTTCACCTGAATCAACTCTAATCGGTTTACATATATCATCAAAATAAAAAGAGCAAACCTCGACAAAGGATTTGCCCTTTTGAAAAACGATATCACAACTTTTGAATCAGCTTTTAGGATTACAGATAAATAGCAGATAGTGCCACAATCATCGTTTGGTGATATCGTATTATGGTATCACAAAAAATACGGACCACTGATAAGTGGTTTTCATTGCAGATATCTGTATTGAGGTATTTTTGCAACATTGGATATCACCGGTTTCACACCAACCCCCTAAACCCCAACATATTGTGTTACTGTTTAATTAAGAAACCTGAACATCAACGCTTTCATTCAGGATTATGGCAATCAGGCGGTTGTAAAATGCAATTCCTTTCAAACTCCAATAGTGGGACCTAAGGCGAAATCGATCGCCTTTGATATCTCACTGGAGGAGTAAGGCTTAGCAACAAGCTGATCTCCGCTTCGCAGTAGCCCACCTAATTCTTTTTCTTCCTTCTTGGTTATGATAGAGGATGTAAAGATTACGGGAATACCCTCAGTAGTGGGATTCTCTTTTAAACGTTGTCGAACTTCTCCCCCGTCTATCCCGGGCATCATAATGTCACTCATAACAAGGTCCGGCCTGTGCTTCTCTGCCAATTGGACTCCTTCCTCACCACTGCTGGCTCTGATAATATTTTGAAAACCCAGCTGATTTAGGATGGATTCCAGAATATCCAGATCAATCTCAGCATCGTCGATGATAAGAATTTTCAAAGTTTCTTTCTTACTTTCCATAACTTTCTCCCTTTTGAACTGCCAAAGTGAACGCATCCCCCGTAAATTCTCATTTTGACTATTGTCAAATTACCTTTATCTTCTTTTCTATCACAATCCGTCTCTTTTAGCACAGATAATGCTTGCCAGCTTTTTCTCCAATACATCTATTTCAAACGGCTTCAACATGTACCCGTTGAACCCTAAGGATATCGCGCGTTCTTTTGTTAAATCAAAATCGCTTGCTGTAACGGCAAGAATAGGCATCGGTTCTTTAGAGTTCTCTTCAATTTGTCGGATTTCAGCAGCTAGTGCATATCCATCCATCTCGGGCATTTCAAGATCTGTTAAAATTATATCATAATTTTTTTTCTGAAATTTGATCAACGCTTGTTTACCATTTATGGCAGTGTCAACTTGGTACCCCAGGGACACCAGTTGGCTTTGCATGATTTCCAAATTAATCTCGTTGTCTTCAACCAACAAAATTTTCTCGATCCGTTTGCAGTCTTTAGCTTCAATCGGTTTTCCACCTTCAAGCATCTGTCGTTCTTCCTCGAAATCTGCGAAAGTCAATGCAATGTTGCGAAAGGTGTTTTCCAATTTAATGAAAGCATCGACGATATCAGGATCAAAATGGGTTTCTTTTCCTTCCATAATGATACTGACTGCTTTTTCATGAGGAAAAGGCGGCTTATAAACACGCTTACTGATCAATGCGTCATACACATCCGCCAGAGCCATCAAACGGCCAGAAATTGGTATCTCATCTCCCTTCAACCCTTGCGGGTACCCCGATCCGTCCCATTTTTCCTGGTGCGAAAAGGCAATTTCTCTAGCATAACGCAAAAAGGAACTTTTCCCTAATTTTTGTTCAGTAATATGTAATGCATCATGACCAAACTTTGTATGCTTTTTCATTATTTCAAATTCTTCATCTGTCAATTTCCCCGGCTTCATTAAGACATGGTCTCTTACGCCTAGTTTCTCCACATCATGAAGCGGAGCCGATATGTATAACAACTCGATAGTTTCATCATTCAATTCATTTCGAAATCTTGGATGATCCTTCAAATGCTGGGCCAAGGCTTTTACATAATTTTGAGTTCTTTTGATATGTCCCCCTGTTTCAGGATCCCGATATTCCGCCAGAGTTCCCAGGCTCTCAATCATAATGGCCTGAGTCAGCATCACTTCCCGAGTTCGTTCCCCCACCAATTTTTCCAGATGATCCCGATAACCTTTTAACTCCAGATGATTTCGGACACGAGCTTTGACAAGTTCTGGATTAATAGGCTTGGCAATATAATCAACCGCGCCCAACGCAAGCCCTTTGGCTTCATCCTCTTCTTCGCTAAGCGCAGTGATAAAAATAACCGGTATGTTTTTGGTCTTCTCATTGTTTTTAAGCCTGTTGCAAACCTCATATCCATCCATACCGGGCATCATAATATCCAAAAGGATTATATCGGGAAACGGAACCATTTCGGCCATTTTCAGTGCTTTTTCACCGTTGATGGCTGCGACAATCTTATAATCGTCTTTTAATGTCTCCATTAGTATCTGAATATTTTCTGGAGTATCGTCTACAATAAGAATTTTCTGTTTATTGGTATCGTCAACCATTATGCATCCTCCTCCAATGAAATATCCAAGATTTGAGCAATATTTTTAAGGCATTTCAAAGCATTGTCTGTGTCAAATCCTTCAATGTGGCTTTCAAGTTCCGCAAATTTGTCGCCAACGATAGAAACATTAAGGTACTGTTCCAGAACTTTCATGCGATCCATGGCCTGTATAAGATCAGTCTCGAGTAACACCACCAGTTCAGACATGAGCGGCTGGACTGTAGATAGGTCAAGAGGGGAGTCCTGATCCAGCAAAGGCGCCTTCTTTTGTTTTTTGACATCATCTTGCTGCTGCATATTTTCTATGGATTCTATCACAACATTGAGATGTGACTCAAAGCTATTCAGGATAGGTTCCATTGAATCCTTATTTCCTTGTTTGATCTCTTTTTCGAGTTTGCCGGCAGCCTGAAACAACTCATCGGCACCGAGATTTCCGGACACTCCTTTGACGGTATGGGCCAGCCTCACAGCCTGTTCTATATCACTGTTTCTCAGAGATGTTTTAATCTCGTTGATAACATTTTTGTAGCTGCTGAGAAATTTTTCGAGCAGTTTTCTGTAGAGTTTCCTGTTCCCCCCGACCTTTCTCAGACCGGATTCGATCGAAATTCCAGGAAGATCAGGCAGAAGTATATCATCCGGGCCTGCCAATTTCTCGCTTGTCTTTCTAACAAGGTAGACCGGGACCTTGCGATCTTTGGGCTCAATCCATCTTATCAGGGCTGTGAAAAGCTGGTCTGGATCGATCGGCTTGGTGAGATGATCGTTCATCCCTGCCTCTAAAGATTTTTCACGGTCCCCTGCCATGGCATGCGCCGTCATGGCAATAATAGGTGTTGGATCGGGTGGTTGTTCATCTTTGAGATTCTCCTCCCATTTTCTTATCTCCCGCGTCGCCGTCATCCCATCCATGACCGGCATCTGAAGGTCCATCAGCACCACATCAAATTCAGCGGCCTGAACCTTTTCCACGGCTTCTTTGCCGTGGTTGGCAATCTCCACCACAAGGCCCGCATTCTCCAGAATCTCACTCGCCACCTGTTGATTGATTTCGTTGTCCTCAACCAGAAGAATCCGTGCGCCAAAGATCGTGTTAAGCACTTCACTGTCGATCCCCTTTTTAATTTCCCTAACCGGCTTTGTTTCTATCTCTTTTCCAAACACATCCATGATCGTATTGAACAATACCGAGGCATTTACCGGCTTGATGAGAAACCCCTTTATGCCTGCATGCTTGGCACGCTCCATCACCTCCTCGCGGCCGTATGCCGTGACCATAACAACGGCGGGCTGTTCCGACTCCTTAAAACTTTTGTTGATCTTTCCGGCTGTTTCGATCCCGTCCATGTGAGGCATTTTCCAGTCCATCAGAACCAATTGATACGGATTTCCCTTAACTATCGCCCGATCCAGCTCCACCAAAGCCTCTTCACCGCTCTCCACCGTCAACACCGCGAAGGTCATGGATTCGAGCATGTCCTTGAGGATTTCCTGCGAGGTAATGCTGTCGTCCACTACCAGAACCCGCATGCCGCGAAGATCTCTATCAGGACGAAGCCAAGCTTTAACTTCTTCGTGTAATCCGAATACCGCGGTAAAGGTAAAGGTGCTACCTTTACCTGGGACGCTTTTCACACCAATCTCGCCGTCCATCATCTCCACCAGACGCTTGCAGATGGTTAACCCCAAACCCGTGCCGCCATATTTGCGAGTGGTGGACGTGTCGGCCTGGATGAACGGCTGAAAGAGCTTTGAAGCTGCTTCTTCCGTCATGCCGATACCGGTGTCGCTGACCGAAAACTGTAAAACAGCCTGATCCTCCTTCTTGTCCACCAAGTCGATGGAAATAACGATTTCCCCCTCTTCGGTAAATTTTATTGCATTATTGGAAAGGTTTAACAGAATCTGACCGAGCCGCAAGGGATCGCCCACCAGTGAACTAGGAACGTCCGGAGACACCTTAAAAAGGATTTCAAGGCCTTTTTCCAGTGCTTTGATGGGTACGATGTTGGCCAAATTATCGAGAACGTCTTCCAAGTGAAAATTTGTTGATTCCATATCCAACTTGTCAGCTTCAATTTTGGAAAAATCGAGAATATCGTTGATGATCCTGAGAAGTGACTTGGCCGATGTGTCTATCTTTTTGAGATAGTCCTCTTGTTTGGGGGTTAAATTCGTCTGCAGGGCCAAATGGGCCATTCCTATGACAGCGTTCATAGGCGTGCGGATTTCATGGCTCATATTGGCCAGAAAATCGCTCTTGGCCCGGGTGCTTTCCTCTGCTGCCACCTTAGCTTTAAAGAGGTCTTTCTCCATCTGCTTACGTTCGGTAATATCAAAAAATACTCCGTCTACATGTTCAATCTTACCACTGTCATTGCAGATGATATGTCCTCTATCCTGCATCCAAAGAATATCGCCAGCCTTGGTTTTAATTCGATACTCCCTAATGTACGATTCTTCGGTTTTCATCGCTTCAATGAATTTTTCTTTTACGGTTTCAAAATCCTCATCTACAATCAAGGCTGACCATTTCAGTTTCCCCGAGTTGAAATCGAGCATGTTATAGCCGGTCAACAACTCTATCTTATTATCATAGAACTCGGCAGACCAGTCGGCGAATCCTCTGTATACTACACTTGGGAGGTTTTCCACCAGCAATCTGTATTTCTCCTCTCTCTCCCGCACTGTCTCTTCGGCACGGTTGCGATCAATGGCTACTGCTATGGAATCCGTCACAGACAAAATGGTGTGTATGGCATCCTCTTGGATGGCCTCCCGGGAAAAAACGACCAATGCACCAACCGAACGGCCCTCGACGATCATGGGAATACCGGCAAAGGACGTGAGCCCTTGTTCCCTGGCCCAGTCTTTATCCTTAAGGTAAGGACTATCCTGAATGCTATTGGAGATATGGGGCCGCTGTTCGAACACCACGCGGCTGATTTTGGAATCACCCCCGATGGGCATACTTTCGTGTGCGCCCTCAATATGGGTGTACAACCCGGAACTGGCATACAATTTGAGAACATTCTCCGTTTCATCAACGATCCAGATGCGGGCGAAGGCCATATTCAGCTCCCTGACAAAAATCTCCGCGATAGACAGGAGCGTTTCTTTAAGCGTGTCGCCCACCGTCAGCGACTGGCTGATTTTCGCTCCTAACATTATCAACTTTTCCTTTTTCTTGCGTTCAGTAACTTCCCGGACAAGGGCCCTGTTCCACTTTATGAACACTAAAAGAATGACTCCTCCCGCCATGAGAATGGGAATGACGATTTGTAATACGAGCTTCCAGGCGAAACGCTGCTCAAATCGGACGTTTATCCAGTGATTATGGATTTTTGTTTTTTCGGCATCCGAAATCGAATAAATAGTCTTATCCAAAATATTGACCAGTTCCGGCCAGTCTTTTCGAACGGCAAAAGACAGCTCCATTTTGTAGGATGTCGTGGCTCCCACTTTCAGATTGGTTAACCCCATTTTTTTGGTTGCATATGTGATAGAGGCCAGGTTGCCGACAAAGGCATCGACTTGTCCATAAGATAAATCCCTAAGCGCCTCGTCGATATTGCCTGCAAGATAAAACTGCTGGTCCGGATAATCCCGTTCCAGTATTTCTTGGTGAGCATAACCCTTAACAACTGCTATCTTGTTCTTTGGAAAATCATTTAAGCTGCTAACAAAAGGTGCATCCTTCCTTGTTAGAACAACTATCGGAAAGTTAATGTATGACCGGGTAAACAATAGGAACTTGGATCGATTCGGTGTTTTGGCGACACATGGTAGGACATCGATTTCTCCATTTCTGGCTTTCTCCATGACTTCAGGCCAAAGTAGCCCTTGAACCGGCGCCATATTAATACTGAGCCTCTTGTTCAGGTGCTGGACATAATCTGAGGCAATCCCAGAATATATTTTGGTGGCGTCAAAGTACTCAAAAGGCGGCCAGGACGGATCCACACCGAGGCGGATATCCTTGTGATCGGCCAGCCAAGCTTTTTCTTCTTTTGTCAACGCAAGCTTCTTTTGTTTATTCTTGTCAAAGCCGACAAGGATCCACTTATTGATTATTTTCAAACGTTCGTTTTCCGGAATCGAATCCAATACCTTGTCAAGGATGGTGGCCAGCTCCGGCCAGTCCTTACGGACACCGAAACGCTGGCCTTCCATGCTGTCATCGAATATAGCAGCGATCTTAAGGTTTCCAATGCCATGTTTGCCGATCAAATAAGCGGTCGTGCCCTGAGACCCAACATAGACATCAGCCTTTCCAAGAGACACAGCCGTCAGGGCATCAAGCTCTTTAGGAAACCAGAGTTGTTTTATTTTCGGATATTGATTAACAACCATTTGATGGCTGGCCCACCCTTCAACAAGCGCAATATTTTTTTCAGCAATATCGTCACGGCTTTTGATGTCTGTATCTTCTGATCGGGTAATAATGATGAGCGGGGTTGGAATATAGGGTTGCGTGAAATTTAAATATGTTTCTCTATCTGATGTTTTTCGTGCTGGCGTAATAACGTCTAACGTGTGGTTTTTAACTCGGTCTAGAATACCAACCCATTTCAATCCTGGCACCATTTCCATGACAATGCCCAATCTTTCACTAATGATTTGAATGAAATCAGCGGAAATACCCGAATACTCACCTTTTTCATTTGCAAAGCAGTAGGGCGCAAAGTCAGGATCTGCGCCAAGCTGGATGATTGGGTGTTTTTTAAGCCAGGCTTCTTCTTCAGGCGTGAGTTCTAGAGGTTTAATCTTTGTTGAAAGTTCTGATAAATCATTTTGAGACGCGGACCGAAGGTCCTTTGCTGGTAAAGAATTTATCAGCAACAAGATAGATAAAGCGAATAAAATTAAAGCATAACGTTTCATATGGCCTCTCAAATTGTCAGTTTTACAAAGACATGAATGTAATTCAAGGCATCGGTACCAAACCAAAGTATCTTGTAGTCGCTTTAGTAAACAAAAGGTGCGGAATTTGAGCCAACAATCCACAATTTTCACCTTAATAGCGACTGAGGACTATACTAACATTGAAATATTTTAAACAGGTTAGGTCATCCTGAGTAAAACATATTTGCGAATACTTGCATGATGCTTAAATCTTAATATGTTTAACAATACTGATGACATTTTTCAATTAAAACTATATAATAAATTCGCTCAGATTGGAGCCGATAGTCCTCATTTGAAAAAAAATAAAGCGGATGGCATTGTTATGTCAGTGGGCCTTTGCCACCAGGAGGGCGACAGCGTACGAAGTCAAACGTAAGAAACGAAAGGAGCACAAATCTAAAATGTGGACAAGAAGACCCCTCAATTTTTTTTGTTTTTTAGCCTGCACGCTAGGCCTTTTTTTCCTCAACGGATGTTCTAAACCCTATGGATTGGCGGAAACAAATTCTCAAGGGAGCGCCAAAGTTATGGTTTTTGAAACGGTCCCGTTTAATGAACTGCTTAGGGCTACATACGAAACTCTCGACTGGGCTGGGCTCGAAGTCGTCGAGAAGATTGAACAGCCAAAATTCAATGTGCTCGTCATTATCGCTCGTGGTGAAGATGTAGATACTATGAAAGTGCGAATTAAGAGTCTTTCAGAGACGGCACATGAATTGATACTATTTTCTTCTACTGAAAGTGGTACTTCCAAGGAACAATCGTTCAATCGTGATTTTCGTCAGGAGATTGAAAAGCGTTTATCCTATAATTTGGAAAAAATTAAGTAGACCACAAGATTTTGAGATTTTATAAGAGGCTATTCGAGTACAGATACCATTAATAAGCGTTTTATCAATTGTTGCCCCCACTTCAAGACATAAAACTACATACACCAAAATCAAATGTTAAGGCAAGAGCAAATCAATAAACTATGGCAATG
>JAFCZV010000343.1 GCA_019314155.1 Deltaproteobacteria bacterium | reverse complement strand
TTTCTCCCCAAGAAAACGTTCAAATTCATCCGCTTGAACAGGCATAATATATTCTTTTAGCTGCAAATGAAGTGCATCCCTGAACGCCAGGTCACGGCTTGCCATCTTGTTTCTAGCCCTCTCAACCAGGGGTTTCCAGTGCGGCTGTTTTTCAAATTCCTCAAAAAGCCGATCTACATCCCATGAACTCAGCTTTCGCTGCCGTTTTGCATGGGTAGCTTCCAGCAGTTTGGCAAATCCGTATTCATAGGAAGCTACCAGATCAAGAATCTCAGAATAAAAGGTGTCGCGAACTTTATCTTTTTCGTGCAGCTTTAGTATCTTGCGATATTCTTGTGCATTTTCACGAAAGATGCTGACATAAATTTTATTGGTGTACATCGGGTATTTAAAATTACCCATGTCCACATAATCCCGCAACGCATTGGTAAATTTCTTGAGGTAATTCTCCTCCTGAAAGTAAGCAAGAATAAAGTCTTCGTCGCGCTGATTGATGTACTTGGTGCTGCCGCCGGTACGCTGATTTATCGTATCAATAACGACATCCAGTATGGTCTGCCGCAACACGCGGGCCCGTTCACTTTCGGTCAGCAACATCGCGATATTAAGAAACGCCCTAAAATCAAATATCCCGAGAGTCGTTGTTTTGGTAATGAAATCCATTTCGTCACCAAACTGCGCAATTATAGCTTTCTTCAACTTTTTCAATCGGATACCTTGCAGAACTTCGTAACCGTTATGACGCAATTCGCTTTCATATTTGTTGAGATAATTATCAATGGTACGCGGCGTGACTTCAAAAAAAGAAGCGATCTGATCCTTGTTTAACCAATTGCGGTCTTCAAAAAAGATGCATCGGAGGTCTACAGCTTTCTGAATTTCCGTGACGGCAAACGGGTTGTTCAAAACATTCTGGCGTTCTATCGTTGAGTTTGTAAGTTCTTTCGACATCATCATGATACCCTCTTGTTTAATCCGCTATTTTAACAGCTCTTTCATCTGTTCAGTTTGCTCATGGAGCTCTTCCGAATACTCCCCTATATCATGCCATAACCCCGCGAGATAACCCCAATCACCGGCACCGAAGGCATCGGCAAAAGATGGTATGCTGGTCCGGCTTCTTCGTCATCAGGCCGGGCCTTACCCCAATACCGATAAATAATATCAGATGAATTTCTCATAGCTTTTACATTTCAAGCCAAATCACGGTTATAAGTTTCGTATCATTAAAGGCTCGATGCATTCGCACCTGCATTTTTTTCTGTATGGTTTCCCAAACGAATATCAACCTTCTGCTTTCTGACTCGCCGCTGAGCTTAAAAATATCACCTAAAATTTGACAGTCTCCGTAGTTTTTTGAACAGGATTGCTATACTATAATAAATAGGATTCAATCGTAATGCATTACTATTTCATATTTCTACCACATCTCATTTTTTAAATAGTCCCTCAATTTCAGTCACTTCCTCGCATCCTTCTTTGCAGACCTTGCCGTATGCCTTTTCTTTTGCTCAAGCCGGATTTTGCGCCAGCGCTTGGTTTTCAAATTATAGGCCCGGTCTCCCTGGCGGATAAGAGTCGTTTCTTTGTAGTCAAAGCGCCGGGTCAGGTATCGGATTACGGCAAATACATCCAGAACTTCGAATCCCTGGATGATCAATTCACCCTTGCGACGACAAAACTGCGGAAAAATGAGATCCTTTTCCATGCCGTCAATGACAAAAGAACGCACCTTGAGAAAATCATCGCAAAACATCTGATGCCTGCCGGTGTCAATGGAGACCGATTGCACCTTTCGGGGGGCCTTGAAATCTTTTCCGTACCGGGTTTTCAGGTAGTCAACGATAAAAAGCCTTGGATCCAAAATAAAACCCGTCAGGTACTTGCGGCCATTCCTGTGAATATCGATTTCGAGCCGGCCGTAATCAAATGGGTATTTTTCTTCATGCGACAAAAAATGATCCCGCTCATACCAGTCCATGGTGTAGAATTCCGCCACCGAGATGGTGAGCTTGTTTTTTTCTATGACGGCATACATAATATTAAATGGTCAATTGTTGAACTCAATTGCAGATGGAGCAGATCGATCGAGTGCGATAAAGGTTAAGGGCGTCAAAAGGCGGTGTCGAGTATCAGGCAGAGATTCAGGTCAGGGTCGTTTTAAATATATTAGGTCAGGAGTGGATCAAGAGTAGCGTCACATGAATTGTAAGGGTCGCCTTGTGTGTGTTCTACATAGAAAATGATCTTTTCAGCATGGTTTTTCCTCTTTTTGATTTATTTGGTCTGTGACGCAAACCCATTTTATCTCATTTGGAGGTCACAAATTGTGACCTCAAGTTTGACGATTTGTATCGGGCATTTCATCCCAGGTGCGTCCATATAGAAAACGCTCTGCTTTACGGATTAAATTACTGTTTGAAAAAACAGTACCACATTAAGTACCACATTAAAGTGGTTGGTACCCAATTTCAATCCTTGCGCCTCCAGCGGGCATCCCGCCCCCTTCCCAGCATTTCAAGACGACCTTCACTTCGCCACCGGTTCATAACCTTACGGATCATCTCGCGGCTGACATTAGGGCAGAGTCGTTCGATGTCAGCGATGCCAAAGGGACCGGTAACATGCTTCAGCGCATACTCTATAAGTCCGGTTTTGGCTCCTCTAACCGGTTTTCTTCACCACCTTATACGTTGCACTTATGAGTTGAATTCAAGACTGTTTATAAAATCGCAAAGTGATTTTATTTCTTGATCACTTTCCATTTATTTAAAATCCGTTCTATGTCCATCACCTCATTGCGACCGTCTTCGACTTCTTTGCCGGTCAGGACCAGGTCCCAGAGTCTGCCGTTGGGAGTTAAAAGCCTTCTTGAAAGGTCGGGCTCGCCGAAATCTGTTTTACCGTAATGTTCATGAATTTTTTCTATAAGCGACTTAACTAAATCGGGGTCAATCAAATCCAGCTCGTCCAGACGGTATAAAAAAGCCTCGGCCGAAATGCCGAAACGGTGTTTGATGCGTAGCAAGAGTTCATATGACCAGCGTTTTTTCTGAATACCGAGCTGTTGAACCGTATCAAAGACTGCTTTTGCAGGCATAAGAAACGTAGCGGCAAAACGTCTTGCCGCCCGGTGTACGGTAAAAGGTTTTCCGCTTTGACACTCTTTGTTATCCTGAGCCGGGAAAAGATTGATACTTTGCTGTGCA
>JAFCZV010000342.1 GCA_019314155.1 Deltaproteobacteria bacterium | reverse complement strand
TCTTGGAGCACACGCAGAAGCCGAACTTGAAGCAATTGAGATATGTCTCCGATTTCGTCTAAAAAGAGGGTCCCGTTTTCGGCCAAGGCTAATCGTCCGAGTTTATCCTTTTTCGCATCTGTAAAGGCGCCCGCCTTATATCCGAAGAGCTCGGACTCGAGAAGCGTGTCGGGCAAAGCACCACAGTTAACGGTGATCATCGGCCCTTTTTTTCTATGGCTGAGGGAGTGGATGGCCTTGGCAAAGAGTTCCTTGCCAGTACCGCTTTCCCCTTCAAGAAGGATCGTGGTATCACTTTCAGATATTATCTCCAGCATTTCAAACAGCCGCCGCATCTCCTGGTTTTTACTGATGATGTCCAGAAAAGAATGCTGGTTGGTCAGTTCCTTGCGCAATTCTTCTATTACACTTAAATCACGAAAAGTTTCTACCCCTCCGATCACCTTTCCTTTGTTATCTTTCAAAATAGCCGTAGAAATGCTGACGGGAATCCGTACTCCTTTCGAGTTAACAATAAAAATGGGTTGATTTACTATAGATTGGCCCGATTCGATAGTCTGACGCAAAGAGCATCGCTGCTCACATATACTCGCCTTGAATACCTCCCAGCAATATCGACCGATTGCCTCCTCTTTTCTGATACCGGTTATCTTTCTGGCGGCGTGGTTGAATGAGGTGACCTTCCAGTCCTTATCGACGGTAAAAACGCCATCAGCGATACTGTCTAAAATAATTTTTGTCTGGTTTTCAACATGTTGTTTCATAACAGAACCGTCAAATATGTAAAAAAGATTTTCAGATCAATCGGATAATTTATATGAAGAATGCTGATGGATAGCTGAAAATAATATTTATCTTAAGAGAGGTTAAATAAATTTAAATACTATCCGCTAATTGATCTTTAAAGAAAATTCAACATAACTACCTCCATCATGCACAAAACTGTGCATTTTTTTGATAATATCAAACTTCGCAATATAATAAAAGATGATAATGTAGTAAAAAGCCTTTAATCCGAATTCCAACTAACACTTTAATATAATTATGTAAAAGTGTAAATGCAAGCAAATAGAATATATGGCAACTACATTTTGTAAAACACTCTGACATTTTTTTGCACCTTAAAAAGCTTAGATTTCTTCATGAAAAATCCTGGGAAAAGCCAATCTCATCTTGATTTTCTCATTTTTTTCAATTATTTTTAACTAAATGAGGGGTCGGAGAGTTTTCTTTGTTAAACCGCTCCATAGATAAAGTTTTTTTTTCAAACCGTACGCGCTTTTAAAAATAAGATCATCCATTCCGCTGATATATACGTTTTTAAACAAAAACTCCCCAATCCTTGAATTAAACAAACGATCAAGCCTCAATATGCCGACAAAGGTTTCCATATATAAAATTACATGAATAAATCATGAAAGAAAAGAACCAAACAGACAAATATATACCGAGAAAATCGTCTTTATTCACAAATAAAATGGCCCATACCATCAATCTGGCCATCGTGGGCGGGGGCAAGGCCTGTAAGTTCTTCCTGGATCTTCTCGGGGACGAATCGTTACCTTTTCTGAATATTAATATAGTGGGTGTTTGCGACATCAATCCAGAAGCCGAAGGACTTGTCCTGGCCAAAGAGATGGGAATCTATACCACAAATAACTTTCAGGACTTTTTTAAGATCAAAGATCTCGACAGCATCATTGAACTAACAGGCAAAAGAGAAGTCCTGCTTGATATCATCCGTCTCAGGCCTAAAGGCGTCGGAGTATTGGAACACAACATTGGCAGGTTAATGAGAAGATTTTTCGACGTCACTCAGCTCCTTGATTCGGCAGAACACCAGTTAGGCATTGAAAAGACATTTTCCGACTTTCTCATCCAGCAGAGCACTGCTGCAATAGTGATTATAAATACAGATTTTACAATCGTTGAAACAAATGATGCATACTTGAAAGCGGTTAACAAATCGAAAGAAGAGGTTGTTGGCGCACACTGTTATGAGATTTCCCATAAATACAGTGCTCCGTGTTCGAGTTCGCGACCGGATATGAAATGCCCCATGGTGGAAACGCTGAGAACCGGTGTATCCGCTCATGTCATACATGAACATCCCGGTCCGGAAAACAAACCAACATTTTGCAATTTGGTCACTTACCCTTTAAGGGATAAAAACGGTGAAATCATTCAGATCATCGAAGTTTGGAGAGATATCACAGAGCAATTGTCATATCGCTGGGATCAGCAAGTTAATGAATTAAAGTCCGACCTTCAAAAAATGGTTCAAGAAGATCGCATGATCTCTTTGGGGAAGCTGGCGGCCAGTTGCGCACATGAAATCAACAATCCCATTCAAGGGTTATTGACGTTCAGCGATTTGATGCAGGAGATACTTGCCGAAGGTAAGCCGAGTTCTAAGGATCTGGAACGGTTTAAGGGACACCTTTCTTTTATGTCAAAGGAGCTAGAGCGTTGTGGCAACATTGTTTCCGGTCTTCTTTCGTTTTCCCGCGAAAGTCCCAGGGAATACAAGGATATAGATCTTAACGAAGTCCTTGAAGCTGTCATCGCCCTGACACGCCATAAAATGGAACTTCAAAATATCGACCTGGTTACTCGTCTATATCCGGGGTTATTAATGATAAAAGGCGATGAACGCGAGTTGCAACAATGCTCTCTCAATCTGATTTTCAACGCCATTGAAGCAATGCCCCAAGGGGGCCAATTGAGGATAATTTCCAAACTGGAAAGTGAGAGAAAGAATGCCCGCATAGAAATTCAAGACACCGGATATGGAATCCCCAAGGAAAACTTGGAACACATCTTTGATCCTTTTTTTACTACAAAAAGAGAAGGAGAAGGGACCGGATTTGGATTATCCATCGTCTACGGTATCATAAAAAATCATAAAGGAGACATTAAAATCGACAGCACGGTGGGAGAAGGAGCTTCATTTGTCCTGAAATTTCCAGCCCTATAGTCTTGATATTTACAGTTTATGCAGATTTTAGGTTTTATGCGACGGAGGAATAGCATGGATAAAAAGATGAGTATCATGGTCGTGGATGATGAGGCAATCGTCCGGGAATCCCTTTTCCACTGGTTCAAAAAGTACGGCCATGTGGTAGAGACCGCTTCATCGGGCTTTGAAGCTTTGGAGAAGCTGGAAAAATATCCTTTTCAGCTCCTTTTTGTCGACATTAAAATGCCCGGGATGGAC
>JAFCZV010000341.1 GCA_019314155.1 Deltaproteobacteria bacterium | reverse complement strand
TTCCGGCTTAATACTTCTCCAAAAGCACCTGCTGCCTGCTCGATGTTTTGGGCGTTGCCGACATCTGCTTTGACCTCTACCCAGCGAAGCACATCCAGAGGCACAAATTCTGTACGAATTTCAGATTCTTCTACTTCTACCAAAACGCAGCCTTTATTGCCGGGTTCTCTAATGTGCCGCCCTTGGGTGCAGCCGGCATAGACAATGTGCGGTTGTTCCCGAAGCACATCATACTTGTGCACATGGCCGAGTGCCCAGTAATCATAGCCCTTTGCTGCAAGCTCGTCCAGTGTGCACGGGGCGTACGGCAGGTGACCTTCGGCGCCGGATATCAAACAGTGCAGAATGCCGATGTTAAGCATGTCGGGAACCGGATCCGGGTAAGCTGCTGCCAGATTCTCGTATACATCCCGGTTCGCATAACTTTGGCCGTGGATGGCAACACCCAGATCATCGAGCAACCAGGTCTCCGGCTTGCGCGCACTGAAAATCTTAACGTTTTCCGGCATAACCAAGGTCTTGGTCATGGTGTTGGCGGCATCATGATTGCCGCGTATTATGGCAACACGGATTCCGGCTTCTCCAAGATTGCGCATCTGATTGGCAAAGTATAGTCCCGTGTTAAAGTCCTGCCAGTCACCATCGTAGAGGTCGCCGGCCACAAGAACAAAGTTTACCTTTTCTTCCAAAGCAAAATTGACCAGGTTGTCCAACGCCTGCCGAGTGGCTCCCCTGATTTCTTCAATGGGGGGCGCACCTTCATAGTGAGATAAGCCTCGCAGAGGCGAATCCAGATGAATATCAGCAGCATGTAAGAAGGTTAGCATGAAATCACCAGTAATTTAGTTAGTGCCCATCCGCAAACGGCATCTTCCCCGATAGGGAAATCGGGATGTTCCATCGGCCCGAACCAAAATCTACCATTTGTGGACGGACACTATTTAGCTGGAACGTTTGAGATGGATGAATTCGGGTTTTTTACGAATTCATGATTATTGTTAACCTATAGTTTCTGTAAAATACGCTTCATCCCAGATTTCAGTGTCCCCACTAAGCTTATTTCTTATCAGGGGAAATTTCTCCAGTATGGCCTTGTTGGAAAATAGCTTAATCCTGTGGACGATTTCCTCTATCGAAATCTCACCATCCGATTCTGCATATAAATGTATATGGTCCGGTGCCAGATAGAGCAGATCCACAAACCCACCGGCCGGTTCGCTGCACCTCAGGAATGTGTCACTAACAAAATCAAAGAAGTTATTGGCAGGGCTGAAAACAGCTCTTCTAAAGGACACATTCCAGACAAAATGGTATTTGAGTTGCATGTATACACCATCCGGGTCACGAGCTAATTCCTGTAAGGCCAAGGCCCTTTCATATCTGATCTTGTCAGAATTGAGTAGATCCAAAAAGAATTTTTCCTTTATTTCTTTTGTGGAATTATCATCAAATCGGGGCACTTTGTTTTTTGATGGACCTACAAGTTTGAGTATAGGCTGGAAAGCATGACATTCAAAATTTGATCTGCTTTGAATACATCGGTTTAGATCACACAAAACCGATTCCTCAAATTCCAAGTCACCACAAAAATGACACTTTCTATGAAAGCGTGATACGTTTGATTTAGCGCATTCCATGCATTTTGCAGGAAGTTCATTTGAAGCGAGCATCTTTTCCTTTTATACAGATTTTAGGTAATATACATTGTATCTACTCTGTCCCGAAGTTTTAGAAATTCAATTTGCTCATCTATGGACGAAAACCCGGAAAGATCCAGTTCCTCAAACTCATCGGGACCGGTATGAGTTTGTTTCATAACATTTATAACGATTTCATCCAGTTGTTCTTTTGAAATTTGGGGAACTCTGGTGATCGAGCTTTTCTGTGGAACACCATTTTCGATCTTGAAATTATAGCTTACCATTTCCAACATGCCATTGGTCTTTTCCTTTGCCAAAATGCGGTATTCAAAATGATAATGACGCCCGGCGATGGGACGGAAATAATAGAATTTATACAGTCGCTCACCCCGTTTTATTCGTATCAAATAGTGATCTTGTTCAGGGATTGATTTTTTGGGCCTTACCTTTTTGCGTCGCTTCTTCATATCAAATACCGCATATGGTTTCCAGGATATCCCTCTTTACTAATCACAGTTCTTCATATTGACATTTAATCTCGTCAGTCCCGTAGACCCTCTCAGGCCTGCGTATAATAAAGTGACCCCATGCCATGTCTTGGAAATGATCTATAAAAATCGTGTTTATCAATAGCTGTTCCCAACGCATCAGTGATTCTTGCAGCTAGCTCCGGGTTTTCTAAAAGTTCTTTTGCATATTTCAGATCCTCCAATTCGTTTTGTGACATGGGCATTTTGATTCGTTTCCCTTCCAGCTTATGTTATTGCACCGGTATTTGCCCCATGAACCTATGTATTAAATATAGTTTTGCTTTTGTTAAAACAATTTTATTGTTAATTATAGCAAAAGATAACGGATTGAATTCATAGGCATTACTCTATTTCTTTATGGAAACGCTTTTGTTTTTTTATTGTTTTTTTAAATTTTATTATTTTTTAGCAAAACCCACTGAGGGAGCTTGCGTGAACCTATATTTTTGATTTTTTTCATTTTAATCGACAATTCAGTGAGTAAATTGTGAATTTTTGCCTTTTTTTGCTTTTGGCTAAGAACTTCAGGTAGTTTTGGTAATATCAATTCATCAATATCCTGTCTTTTGACCGGTCCATGCTCCCGGATGAGAGCAAGAATCATATCCTGGTAATATTTTTTATCAAAGCCTCTATCCCTGATATGTTTGGCTTTCATGCCTGTAGCAGAAGCAATCTTGGCCGCCACAAAGAGGTTAGGATAACGGCCTTCTATAAGCCTTTGTTTTTTTAGGCGTGAATGTTCATCTTTGGTAATTCGAACCCGTTTTTGAACTTTGTCTAGCAAAATAACCGTCCATATGTCCAAATCGGCTTTATCTATTAAAAGCCGTGAATATTTTTCATCAATGATTTCGCCGCGAATCTGAACTTTAACTCTATCAGGCTCTTTCAAATCATAATCCGGTAGTGGGAAAAAACGCTCCATTTGGATATTGAACATCTTCTTTATTCCACCGCCTCGAGTATCTATCATATTCAACTGCACCATGGCTTCTGCAAGGAAAGGATTGCGATAGATCTCTTGTGGCGCATCTTGTCCTATAACT
>JAFCZV010000340.1 GCA_019314155.1 Deltaproteobacteria bacterium | reverse complement strand
TGTCAAACAGACCGATTATTATAACCACAATATCAATCCGCTTCCCTATGATCCCAAGGGTGCTTTAAAGCTTCTGGCGGCGGCCGGTTGGCAACGGAATAAGGATGGCTGGCTTGAAAAAAACGGCCAAAGGTTTGAATTCACGCTCATCACCAACAGCGGCAACGATCTTCGAAAAGCCATACTGGCCATTGCCCAGAATGCATGGAAACAGATCGGCGTCGATGTCCGGACCGATCTTTTAGAGTGGTCTGTTTTTATACAGGAACGGGTGAACAAAGCTGATTTTGACGCCTTGATTTTGGGGTGGCAAATGGGGATCGAACCCGATCTATATCAGATATGGCATTCTAGCCAGACAAATCCACATCAGCTCAATTTTGTCAATTTTAAAAACCAAGAAGCCGACGATCTCATCATCAAGATACGGCAGGAATACAATCATAACCGACAGGTGGAATACTCCCACAGGCTTCATGAAATTATTGCAAAAGAACAGCCCTATACATTCCTTTATGTCGGAAAATGGACCGCCGTTTTAGACAAGCGTATCGTCATAAAAGATGTCGATGATGCTGGAAATATACGGTATGAGAAAATTAAACCCACCAAGACCGGCGATTATACGTTCTATTTCAACAAGTGGATAAAGCTTCCAAAGGCACCGAATTTTATGGATGAAGGATAGATCATGTTATCATTTATCGGACGAAGTTTTGTACAAAAAATTATCACCCTCTTTTTTGTCTCCATCGTTTCTTTTTTGATTATTCATCTTGCACCGGGAAAACCGAGCCAGGTCGATCCAATGAATCCAAAATTTACACCCGAAGTCGTGGAACGCTTCCGCAAAGAATTTCATCTGGATAAGCCGCTTTATGTCCAGTATGTCTACTTTTATCAGGACCTGTTTACCGGAAAAACCGTATCATGGAAAGACAATCAATCGGTCCTTAAAAAGATTTGGGAACGATTTTTAAACAGCCTCCCCCTTTTTATTGTTGGAACGCTCATAACCTGGACTCTTTCTTTCCCGATCGGCATCCGGTCGGCCATTTTTAGAGAAGGCGTATTTGATCGCACTGCCACATTCTTATCTTACCTGCTGATTTCCATACCCGGTTTCTTCTTCGCTTACATTCTAATAATTTTTGTGGTGACCCGTTTCCATGTGCCGGTTATCGGCATGGAAACTTTTGGAATCGGAGATGCTTCCATCCCTTACATATTGATGGACAGAATCTGGCACATGCTCCTTCCCTCGGTCCTGGGTGCAACCGGAGGCATTGCAGTCCTTTCCAGATATGTTCGAAGCCAGATGCTGGAAGTGGAAGGTCAGGACTATATTCGAACCGCCCGGGCCAAGGGCCTTCCCCCGGAACAGGTCCACTATAAACATGCGCTCCGAAATGCGCTTTTGCCGTTCGTAACCATGTTCGGTCTGATTTTACCCGGGTTGATCGGGGGCTCGGTCATCATCGAATCCATCTTTTCCTGGCCCGGCATGGGGCGTATGGCCTATGAGGCAATTCTAGCCAGAGATTACCCGATTATCCTGACGGTTAATTTTGTTTCAGCCGTATTGGTGCTGGCCGGCACTTTTATATCGGATCTTCTTTATCTAATTGTCGATCCGAGGATACGCCTGTAATGAATCTGAATGAAACAACTATGTACAAAGATTTCCATGTAGAGGCACCGCTGCCGCCAAAGCGAACAAGGTTGCAGGAATTCTGGCTTCTTTTCAGACAAAACCGGCTTGCCATTATAGGGCTGTTAATTTTCATCCTATTCTTCTGCTGCGCAATCACAGGTCTTTTCCTGACCTCAGGATCCAAGCCTATTTTCGATTCATCTTTAATCCGTCTCGAGGAAAAGTTGCGACCCCCTTTTTCAAAACCCAATCTCAACTTACTGGAACAAGACCAAGTTCCAACCTTGGGTTTCTATCTGATGGGAACCGATGATCTGGGAAGAGATGTTTTTGCGAGAATGCTTCAAGGGGCATGGGTTTCGCTGACCATCGGTTTTGTTGCCGTCGGAATATCGGTGCTCATAGGCATCTTCATGGGCGGAATTGCAGGCTATTTTGGACAAAATTACATTAAAATCAACCACATTCTATTGACATTGTTTTTGGTTTCAGGAACAGGACTGGTAATTTTCGATGTTATCCTCTTCGGCGCAGCACTTTTATTGCTCTGTGCGGCATACATCGTTTATTCTATCTTGACCCGGCACAGATCCAAGAAAAAAGCACATCCAACATGGCAGGCAATGTTTCACATCAATGCGATCTCCGTGGACGCTCTGATCATGAGAATCGTGGATATTATGCTCTGCTTTCCGAGCTTTTTTCTGATTTTAACGGTGGTAGCGATTCTCCCTGCAAGTATATACAATATTATGATCGTCATCGGATTGACCAGTTGGATGGGGACGACAAGATTTGTCCGGGCTGAATTTCTCTCACTGAGGGAACAGGACTTTGTGGCGGCGGCCAAGGCGCTGGGCATCGGTAATTTCAGGATCATCTTTCGGCACATGATGCCCAATGCCGTCGCGCCGGTGCTTGTCTCTGCCACCATCGGCATCGCTTCCGCCATTTTGCCAGAGGCCGGCTTGAGCTTTCTCGGGTTCGGAGTACCTCCGCCGTATGCCACCTGGGGCAATATTCTTTCGGACGGTAAAAACTTCATTTTTGATGCCCCCTGGCTAACCTTCATACCGGGGATTACTATATTAATCGTGGTGCTCTCTTTCAACCTTTTTGGGGAAGGTCTCAGGGATGGACTGAACCCGAAACTCAGGGAAAGACATTGAACGGTCGATGGAAAATCGAAGATTGATAAATGACCTGTAACAAGCAACCCATGGCAGATGACAACAGACTGATTTCCATACGAGATTTAAAAGTATATTTTCGAAGTGCCGACACACGTGCCCGTGCCGTGGACGGGGTCAGTTTCGAGGTCCGGAAAAAAGAGACGGTTTGTATTGTGGGTGAATCCGGATGCGGAAAAACAGTCTCTGCCCTCAGCATCCTCGGCCTCGTTACAACACCGCCCGGAGAAATCGTAAACGGCCAAATCATGTTCGCAGGACGAAATCTTCTGGAACTCAATGAAATAGAGATGCAAAAGATCCGGGGAAACCATATTGCCATGGTTTTTCAAGAACCTCTGACATCGTTGAATCCGGTCTTTACCATCGGAGACC
>JAFCZV010000339.1 GCA_019314155.1 Deltaproteobacteria bacterium | reverse complement strand
TTATCAATAATCCCGCCCCGATAAATCACCATTCAAAACACTGTTGCAACAGAACCAAAAAACGATAATCTTTGGTTAATCTACTGCGGGACTATGGATAAAACACTTATTAGAAATCACAAGTTTTGACAAGACCGATATTTGCCGTATATTTAATATATTAATAGTTCAAACACTTAAAATGAGAACCTAATATATGGTATCCACACCAGCTATTCGGCCATCTGCTCTGTGTTTGGGCAGTATCAGGAAAGCAACAAAAGTTTCTTATGATTAATCGCTATATTAAATCAGGAGATAAACCAATGAAAAAATCAAGGACCAGATTATTAAGTGTTCTATTTGCAATCATTATTAGTACCATGGTTTTCGGATTTTCCATGCCGGCAAAAGCGGGCGAGCCCGTTGATCAGCAGGGGCTTGTGGATAAGGCGCATGCGACTTTCCAAAGTTTCATGGTGGATTCAAACATGGCTTATTTAAAAGATCACCTGCGCGAGGCCAAAGGTCTCTTGATCGTACCGAGTATGCTAAAAGCCGGGTTTTGGGTAGGCGGATCCGGGGGCAGCGGCGTGCTCATTGTCAAAGATGCGAAAACAGGGCAATGGAGCCAACCGGCGTTTTACACCTTAGGCTCAGTAAGCTTTGGAATCCAGTTCGGAGTGGAGGCGGCGGAAGTTGTTATGATGGTGAGGACCCAAAAGGCGGTGGATAAGCTGCTCACATCATCTTTCAAGCTTGGGGGTGATGCCTCTATTGCCGCTGGGCCGGTGGGTGGAGGTGCCAAATCGAATGTGGTGGCCGACATTTTTTCCTTTTCACGATCCAAAGGCGCTTTTGCCGGAATTGCCCTGGACGGCGCTGTCGTTTCGACCAAGGACAAATGGAACAATGCTTACTATGGAAAGTCGGTGACGCCAGTGGACATTCTTGTGAAGCGTTCTGTCAGCAATCCCAATTCAGCCGACCTCATTAAAGCGGTGACCCAAGCCGCAACCGTCATGCAAAAGGAGCCGATGTCTACTGGGAAAGGGCGTTATTACGAAGTCCGTCAAGGGGACACGTTATATAGGATCGCAAAACAGCACAGCACCTCGGTGGATGAATTATGTCGCCTCAACACCATAACCGCAAACGATCCGATTCACCCGGGTCAAAAACTTTTGGTCGCTCCAAGCAAATAGCTGTAAAGCCTTAAAACTTATGAAAAAAGAGTTTATGTCCTAAACTAAAGTTTTGTTATAGGAGAAGCGGGAACGATAGAAGACGTAAATCAAGAACCTATAAATATTAAAGATATTTTAAAGGGGCAAATCCATTTCGCGGGGTTTGCCTTTTGATTTTTTATGGAATTTACGATATATGCAATTGGTATAAATTTGCTTCAGGTTGTGCTTATGGCAAGCTATTCCCAGTTCCATTTCGGCTATAAACCTTCACTTTTCGGAAATTGAATTTTCAGGCACGAAATCCCATTATTGGTGAAACGGAATAAGACATTCTATCGGATCCCCCTTTTTCGATGATTGGTGTAAAGTCTTGGCACGAAAGCATTTTCAAGCGTGTGCGAATTTCCTTCTTGACCCTCCCCGGTCCCTTGTGGTTCCATGTTTTTAAAACATCCTTAAATTAATATTTTTAGGTTTTCACCCACAATTTTTCTATCCGAGAATCAAATAATCAAATACATTGCTACACCAGGAGGTAAGAAATGAAACCATTAAATCCAGAACAGGTATTGTGGGAAACCCGCCGAGAATTTGGCGAACACGGCGGTGTTACTCCATCCATCGCTCGTTCTTCAACCTTTACGGTCATTGACCCGGCCACAATGCCGGAAATCTTTCAGGGCCTCAGAGGGCCAGATAAGGGGGGATGTTTTCTTTACAGCAGGCATTTTAATCCGACGGTGGACGTTCTATCACGGTATATATCTGCTATTGAAGGAACCGAATTTGCTGTCTGTACCGCAAGCGGCATGTCGGCCATTAGCTGCACCTTGCTGCAACTCTGTAGAAGCGGCGATCACATTGTATCCAGCGATACCATATATGGCGGAACGCATGCGCTACTGCAAAAGCTTCTTCCGGAAATGGGCATCACAACAACTTTTGCCGATCCAGCAAATACAGCATCCTTCGAGAAGGCCATTTTGCCAAGTACCCGTGTAATTTATGCAGAAACCATAGGGAATCCGACTCTCAATGTTACTGATATCCCTGCACTTTCGAAACTGGCTCAAAAGAAAGGACTTACTCTGGTAATTGACAACACCTTTATGCCTATGGTTGTAACACCTGCCAAACTCGGTGCCGATATTGTGGTCTCGTCCATGACCAAGTTTATTAACGGGGCAAGCGATGTTATTGCTGGTGTAATCTGCGCAAGCAGGGATTTCATTTACAAGCTGATGGATCTTCATACGGGCCGCGTTATGCTTTTGGGACCCACCATGGACCCACGAGTTGCCTATGATATTATACAGCGATTGCCCCATCTGGCGATCCGTATGCGGGAACACTGTGAACGGGCCATGGCAATTGCAGAACGTCTTCACAAGATCGGAGCACCAGTAACCTATCCCGGATTACCGTCTCATCCCCAGAATGATCTTATAAAATCCATGGTTAATCCGAGATACGGCTATGGCGCTATCCTCACCATTGACTGCGGTACAAAAGAAAAGGCGGAAAAACTCATGTCCATACTTCAGAACAAAGAACGATTCGGTCACATCGCCGTTTCTCTTGGCTTTTATGACACCCTCATGTCCTGCTCGGGATCATCTACTTCTTCTGAAATTCCACCAGAGGATCAATCCAAGATAGGCCTTTCTCCCGGCCTAGTACGGATGGCTATCGGTTATACGGGTAGTCTCGAAGCCCGTCTTGAGCAGATTGAGCGCGCGGTCCGGATGGTGGGGTTGGTCTCTTAAATTGAGTGTGAAGAATTGGTGATAAGTATTCCGCTGCGATTAATAAACACAGGTGAACTTTGTCTTTCACAGCAATGCGCTATTCCTGCCTTGAACGATGAAAATTTGAGGCCAAAAATTCTTAAGATTACGCTTTGAAATCTTCTATCCAAGAACTGCATGTATCTGCTATTTATTCCAAGTGTTGAAGTCGGTTCAACTGGTTGTGATATCATATTCCGATAATTGAACTGTCAGGTGATGTATCAGTTCCTCTGTTAATTACTAAAAACCAGAAAACGTGTGT
>JAFCZV010000338.1 GCA_019314155.1 Deltaproteobacteria bacterium | reverse complement strand
CGTCCCCAAAATCCAAAAGTTTTTCTTGACCTAAGCCTCAATTTTCATTACACTTTTTAGTAGATTGTTTTAACGTGACAAAATAAATAAAAGGTGAACACTATGGCTGTAGCATTACATGCGAAAACATACCCCCACATTGGATCTGACCCAGAAACTGCCGATGGAAAACCTATAATTGTTGGGACTCGAATTACTGTCAGATGTATTGCTGGATATTATCAGATGGGGATGAGCGCCGACGAGATCCTAACAACTTTGCCCCACTTAACGCCCTCGCAGGTCCATTCAGCTTTGGCTTATTATTTTGACCATCAAGACGAAATTGATACAGATCTATCTGAATCTTCAGATGTAGAGTTCTGGAAATCACAAGTTGCTCCGCGCCCTAATCAGAAAGCTCCGAACGTATGAAAATCGAGTTATTTTTGGACGAAGATGTACATTCAGGTTGGCACATGCCTTGCGTAAAAGAGGATATGATGCCATTCATGCTCAGGAACTGGATCGGAAAGGACGGTCTGATTCAGATCAGCTTCAATTTGCCATTCAGCAAGAACGATGTCTTTTTACTTTCAATGTGAAAGATTTTGTGATTCTCCATAATCAACATGCAAAAAGTCGCCAAGAACACTGGGGAATCATTGTTTCAAAACAACTTCCATTCACTGAAGCGATGTCGAAATTGTTAGGCCTGCTTCAACGGTATTCCAAAAAAACAATGAAGAATCATTTAGAGTTTTTGTAGATTCTCTTGGTCACTCCATTTTATAGTGCATTGAAATGATATTTGAACTGCTTTAACCGTTTCTTATTTTCAAATTTTTAAATGCTGAACCCGGAACCCGTAATCTGAGACTCGAAACCCGCAACGCGCTCTGCCCCATATCTTTGCGCTAAATTATTTTTACAATCTTGATTTTTGAATCATTCCCCATTACATAAAAGCACTCATCCCCTTGAAGAAAATTGCGATGCATCTCAATGAAAATATCCATTTTAACATGTATTGTCAGAAGGTTGTGAGAAGGAGCGCATGTAACTGTGAAAGCGGAGCTGTACACGTTCTGCATCAATGTCCCTTATGACCCATAGGCGAATATTTGGCATAACTTCATAATGTAACAACGTCCCCCATTATTTATGTAACAGCGTCCCCCATTAGTCCTCCGGTCAAGCGAGGGGAGTTTCTCTTTTCCAAAATTTTCCCCTTACCCTATTACTTAATGAGCCATTTTATGCCTTGACTATAATGCAAATATCGAATATAAATGGCCTGACTTTGTTACAAACCCAGCCTTATTTTTAGGGAGTGAACTTTGTTTTACAGGAAAATAATTAACGAACTCAACCAGTGGGCGGAGGGAAAAGACAGAAAGCCGTTGATCCTCAGGGGTGCAAGACAGGTTGGGAAGACCACAGCCATAGATATTTTTTCAAAGGAGTTTGACCGGTATATATACCTCAATCTGGAAAGAAAAGAAGACGCGGAAATATTTGATAACGACCTTCCACTGAAAGACCTCATTCAGGCCATTTACCTGTCAAAAAATATTTCCCGTTCAGGAGGCAAAACATTACTATTTATTGACGAGATACAGAACTCACCCCAAGCAGTGAAAATGATGCGGTATTTTTATGAATCTGCCGGCGATATCCATGTTACTGCCGCGGGATCATTGCTCGAAACAGTAATCGGAAAGGACCAGATCAGCTTTCCCGTTGGACGTGTTCAATATAAGTTCATGTATCCCCTGACATTTGAAGAATTCCTTGTCGCAACCCAAGCAGAACAGATGTTGAATCTTTACAACACGATCCCATGTCCGGAATTTGCCTTTACACAAATCCTGCGCCAGTTTCATAAATACTGTCTCATTGGAGGGATGCCGGAAATTGTTAAAAAATACAGAGTCAAAGAAGATATACCTTCTTTGACGCCCGTCTATCAGGGACTTTTAACATCCTATTTGGATGATGTCAGCAAGTATGCCCGAAACACGACCATGGTTCAAGTCATAAGGCATGCGATTGAATCCGTGCCGTTTGAGGCCGGAAAGAGGATAAAATTTCAGGGATTTGGCAGATCAAATTACAGATCTCGGGAAATGGGAGAGGCATTAAAAACTCTTGAACGTGCAATGCTTATTTATCTTCTCTATCCATCGACCTCCACGGAACCGCCAATAATTCCCGATCTGAGAAAATCGCCGAGACTTCAATTCCTGGACACCGGACTGATCAACTATTTCGTCAATCTCCAAAGTTATTTTTATAAAACCAGTGATCTCCATTCGTTTTACCAGGGTTTGCTTGCAGAACATATCGTGGGACAGGAGCTGCTGGCAATAGACATGAACAGGCCCGGAAAGACCTCATTTTGGATCAGAGAAAAGAAGCAGTCAAACGCGGAAGTGGACTTTATTATTCCCTGTAAAGAATACATTATTCCAGTGGAGGTAAAATCCGGAAAGACGGGCGCGTTGAGGTCATTGCACCAGTTCATAGACAGATCAAACCATCCATACGCGATACGACTTTATGCCGGGCCGCTGGAAAAAACTCGAACAAAAACACCCGGAGGAAAACCATATACCCTTCTAAATCTCCCCTATTTCCTTGCCGGGAAGATAAATGATTATATCGAGTGGCTAATAGAAGAGAAATAAACCAAACATGGAAGACTTGCCTGGTTTGAAGAAACTGCTACTAAAATAGAACCTTCTCAAAAAAATAGAGAAACCAATAATCCAATTGACGTTCTTGAGAACCTATTAATATACGCCCGTTCTCTGCGGCACAAAGTGCCTCGCATACAGTGCCTTACCAGAAACTTATAATCTTATGTGCCCCATTACTCGCGTCTCCCATTATATAATTCAAAACTTCATAATGTAACAGCGTTCCCTATAGCGAAATCCGCGTTCATCTGCGGAAATCTGTGTCCCAAAAACCCAAAAATTATAGGCGAATATCTGGCATAACTTTATAATGTAACAGCGTCCCCCATTACCCCGTTTGCAATCATCAATAGTCAATCCTCAATCCTATACGTCCCCCATTACACGTAGTTCCGGGAGATGGAATTGGAGTCCTGATCAGGAAAAAACAATAAAAAAAACCTGTCTAACAAATTATTTTAATTCACAATTCAGGAGGTGACAAAAATATGGAAAGAGTAGGTATTAGTACACTGAGAGAAAATCTGTCCATATTTCTGAAAAAGGTTCAGAAAGGGGAGGTTATTACAATTACTTCACGTGGTCATGATATGGCAAGACTTGTCCCTGTTGAAGATAGGAGTGCGAAGTCGAGGAAAATTTTAAGAGAACTGGGCAAAAATGCATTGATTGGTGATATCATATCCCCAATTGATGAAGAGTGGGAAGCCATGAAATGATTGTCGTAGATACTCACATCATCCTTTGGAATGCTTTGAAGCCGGAGATGCTTTCCCGAAAAGCGAAAAAGGCCATTTCAGCAGCCAATAATTCGGATGGAATAATATTTTGCGATATCTCGTTATGGGAAATAGCAATGCTTATGCATAAAGGAAGGCTCAGCATAGATGTCGAATACCTGGAATTCATAAAACTGGTATCAGAATCCAACAATTACGTTTATCGAGGAATTACGCCGGAAATAGCAAGGCTTTCCGCGAAATTGTTTTCGGATAATAACAAAGACCCCGCTGACAGAATCATCGCTGCAACGTCAATCATCGAAAACGCCAAACTGGTTACTGCTGACAAGAAATTAAGACAATCAAGAAAAGTTACTACTATCTGGTAAACAGAAATTATAACCGTTTACACAAGTGATCCATAATCCTTTGATTTAAATACCTCGTTATTCGCTATTTGACCCCATTGTTTTCGTGCCATCATTCGCCATTTAGGTTTAACGGTAGAAGAGTTCACCAAACTTTTATAATGCTTTGGCCAGTTCTTGTTCTATTCCATTACAACCAATCAAACCAATTAAAATAATTACACCATTTTTTCCTAAAATATTAAATGTCAATATTTCACCATCGTCCCAGAGTGCCCATTTTTTTGCTATGCTCTCTGCGCCATGCGCTCTGCTCTCTGTTTACCCCGTTAAATTTGCGATAGCAACAGCGCAGCGTATTTAACCGGGGCGCTCTGCGCTCTGCCCTATGCTCTATGCTTTAAATCCGTAACCCGTAACCCGTAACTCGCAACTAATAACCTTATATTTTGCCCTACGCGCTTTACATTCACCTTTCACCTTTAACTTTTCACTTTTTACCGAACTATCAATCTTGATCTTTGAACCATTTT
>JAFCZV010000337.1 GCA_019314155.1 Deltaproteobacteria bacterium | reverse complement strand
CTTTAAGTCTCTTGCTTTTACCATTGTTGCCAATTTTTTCATCACCTTCAGCCGAAATCCATGTGTCCCGTGTGACAGCACTTTTGATCCTTTGACCTTTTGGCGGCCATGAAGGTTTAGGTGCTGTAAGTAAAGCGTCATAGGAAATTGTCTGGGCGTTAACCGGCCTCTCGCCAGTTTCGAAAAATAATAAAAAAAGAGATGGCAAAATTAAGACTTTCGCGAAGAATCGCCACCGATTCATATTGCAAACCTCATTATACTGCTTTTCTCAATTTGGGATAGAAGATTTTGGGTATTGCACCATTATCGATTTTTAGAGACTTAAGAATAAATCCGCTGTAATATTACAAAAAAACTCCTGAAACCAGCGCAATTATCATCAAAACAATTTGATATTTTATAATCCTTCGAGCATTCTTAACCATTTTCTATGATAACACCTTTTCATAGATCTCTAAGTACTGCCTGGCAATTTCGTCCCAGGAGTGTCGCTTGGCAACAAATACGGCAGCTTCCCTTTTCCAATCCCGCTCATAAGCGGTTGAAATAGCCTGAACAATGGTTCTACAATCATTATCTCTCATGAGCAGCCCAAGCTCAGATGAAAAAAGGGCCTCAGGAATGCCACCTACACCATTGGCAATAATAGGTGTGCCACAAGCCAAAGCCTCATAAATCACTGTGGGCCAGCCTTCCGAGTGGCTACTGATCACCAGAAAGTCGGCAGCCTGATAGCATACTGACAACTCATCATGTTTAACCGCCCCGGCAAATTGTACTCTTTCTTCAAGGCCCAGGGTTTGTGCTAATCTTTCCAACCTGGCACGCTGATGCCCTTCGCCAACCAAAAGCAGTCCGATGTCGGGTTCTAAATGGGACAAAGCAATTAGCAACCGATCAAAGGCTTTGACAGGGACTAAATTGCCTACAGTCAGCAACAGCCGTTTATAATGATCTAATCCAAGTTTTTTTCTGGCATTCACCTTATTGCCCGGGCAAAATTTGGAAATATCTACTCCATTTGGTACATGGTAAACAAATTCCTCAGACACTCCGAGTTCAATAACTTTTCTTTTCAAATCTGATGCAACGGTTATTACAGCGTTTGCACTTTGAAGTGTTTTGAGAATCTGATGTCGCCTATTCAAGTTTTTAGCCAGCACATTGATGTCCGAGCCATGGACGGTTACAACCAAGGGAAGTCTCACTTCTGCCGCAAGAATACCGGCCGCCACCGCATCGGGATAGGCAAAGTGGGCATGTACCAGGTCGGTGTTCTCATCCACACTCTTTTTAAAAGCCTGGCGCGTGCATGCTGCCATTAAATATCCATCGGTTGATTTTAATATTTTGGGGAAATTAAGACTAAGAGGAGCTTTGACTTCTATTGTATCAGAAAAATAGTATTTTCGCTGTCCGTACCAGCTTTCTTTTAAATTCCGGTGAGCAATAACAGGGGCTATGACAGAGACCTGTATACTGGAAGCCAGCGATTTAACAAGCTCTGCTACGAAAAGTCCATTGACCGGTCGGCTGCGACTTGGAAAAAGTGATGAGTATGTAATGATTTTACGGACCATTATTTCCAATAAAAACGTTTTTTTCTTTGGGCGACGCGTTCCCAAACAGTCTCATAACTTTCCACCATTGCTTTAATGCTGAAATGAGCAACTGCTCTATCCCCGCCCTGGCTTCCATGTCGAAGTCTTAGACCGGAAGACTTAGAGTAAGCCAGCAGTTCTGAAGCCAGAGCCTCAATGTCACCTGAAGGGAAAAGTCTTCCTGTAACACCATCCACTGTTAACTCGGGGTTGCCCCCGACATTGCTCGCCACAACAGGCAACCCCGTGGCCATCGCCTCTAATATAGTGTTCGAAATACCTTCGTTTATCGATGATAAAACAAACACATCTAAAGCGCGCATTACCTCTGGGACATCTTCTCGATTTCCCAAGAAGAATACTCCAGGACCTGCAAGAGATTCCAATTTGCTACGTTCCGGTCCGTCACCTACAATTAACATGATTGATTCGGGCTCTTGCTGTCGCAGTACATTGAATGCTCGAATCAAGGTTGGGTGGTCCTTAATCGCGTTTAAGCTCGCGACAATGCCGATGACAAAAGCTTTTTGAGATATGCCTAATTTCCGGCGCATACGCATTCCTGGATCAGAACGATAGACCTCTGTATCCACCCCGTTGTAAATCTGAGTCACCGGCCTACGAACTCCCACCTGCTCTATCAACCATTTTTTTAGAGGAGTTGAAACACAAATATACTCTTTTACCCATCGAGATAGCCACCAGTGAAGCCAAATACGTCTTGAATTCATTCCTGTCGGATTTTCACTACCAAAACCGTGCTCACTGTGTACAATGAAACGAATCCCTGCTAAGCGTGCAGCGATTATGCCATCCGTGCCTGCCCAATTGCGAGTATGAACAACATCTGGATTTACTCGCCTAAGTGTTCTGGATAACCGCCACAAAAACTGAGCCGAATTACCCGGAGACTTTTTAAGTTCTATTATTTCTGTGCCTGGAGGTAATAGCCTTGCCATATTCCCCGAATTGGTCAGGCAGATAATGATGTGCTCAAAGTTTGCTGAAGCATTCCCGATCAGCGTGGCTACTCCCTTTTCCATCCCGCCAGTTCCAAAAGAGTAAAGTACATGCGCAATTTTTATTTTTCTATTTTTATACAATTTGTAATAATTCACCGGGTGCAAAATATTTGACAGGATAACAGGATAGACTTGATTGTTTTTTCATCCTGTTGATCACTTAATTCAGTTCCTTGACCTTACGCTTAATTTCAACTTTTCTCTCTCCAAAATTAAGAATCAGGCCCACAGGTTTTCCGGTAGCAACAAGGTAATTAACCAATTGGACTTCATGGGCTTTAATTATTCGCCTGACTGATTTTAGTTCTATAATGACAGCATCATTAACCATGATATCAGCTACGAATTCTCCTACGACTTCGCCCTCATAATAAACTGTAATGGATTTTTGTGTCTCCGTATCCAGGCCCGCCTTGCGCAGCTCTATGAGCAAACATTTCTCATATACGCTTTCAAGAAAACCAAAGCCCATTTTATTGTAAACACGATAAGCGCAGCCGATAATTGTCTCGGTTACTTTCTCATATTCCATATTACCTCCTCCAGGTTGTGATACGTTTTTTGTCAAAAATAGCTTAACTGTTACCTATCGTGCAAAACGCTCATACCACAAATTCAGCATCATCACCATCCATAGTTGGGGAGACCAATCTCGAATCCCCTGCTGATGTTCTTCCCAGATCCCTTCGATATGTGTCTTGTTGAGATAGTTCCTTGTGGCAATACCCTCCACAACCAGCTTTCTGCTATAATCCTTGATATCGCTTTTGAACCACTCACGTATGGGAACGGCAAACCCCATTTTATTCCGGTATAACAGATCCGTTGGCAGATACTTTTTTAGCGCTTTTTTAAATATATATTTTCCATTTGTCCCGACGAGCTTCTTATTTTTTGGAATTTGGGCTACGTATTCCATGAAGATATGATCGAGCAAGGGGCAGCGAACTTCTAAAGATACAGCCATGCTGGCCCTGTCGACCTTGGTCAGAATATCTTCACAGAGATAGGTTTTTATATCCAGGTACTGAATTTTCGATAAGTGGTCGTTGGCCGGCGCTTTGTTATAGATACTTTTGAAAAAATCTAATGTTCGGTAGGAACCCAGAGATTGAAATACATCCGGATTTAAAAAATCCTTCTTGTAATCATCATGAATTGCACTCACGGTAAATAGATACGCATCTACAGGATCTCTGGATAGGTTTGAAATAAAGGCTTTACCTCTGAATAATTTTGGCAAGATATCGGCTTTTGGATAAAGATCCCCTATAAAGCCGAAAACAGGGTGCTGTAAAGAACTTGGGAGTAAATTTCGAAAGTAGTTCTCTCTATTGTCAAAATAATACCTCTTGTATCCGGCAAAATTCTCATCTCCACCATCTCCTGATAAAGACACCGTGACATTCTCA
>JAFCZV010000336.1 GCA_019314155.1 Deltaproteobacteria bacterium | reverse complement strand
TTGATATGTTTATTTCTATCAAAGCACCGTCCGCCCCTTAACTCTCCGTTATACAAACTTGTGATATCTGCAATAACCTACAGATATCAAGCGCCTGATTTTTTTGTGATACCATAATACGATATCACAACCTGAGCTAACCTTGTGAGTTCTGCTATCTATTCACGATCCTAAAGCTGCTTAAAAAGTTGTGATATCGTTTTCAAAAAAGGGCAAATCCATTTCATCGGGTTTGCCCTTTTCATTTTTATGATATATGTATTAGGCAATAATTGGCTTTAGGTTGTGCTTATGGTAAGATAACACATAGTCTGAGTCCGGGTAAAAAGCTGCGTTCATGATGTTGTTTACGGTCGGCATCGGCGGCGGCATCTATTTGGTTCCGTTGATTATCATTTTGGGCCTCGGTTCAGAAAAGGAGGCGGCGGCCTGCGGTGCCGTTTTCATTTGGGTGAACTCTTTATCAGGGTTAATAGCACGATTCCAATATCATTCAATTGATATATTAGCATTTCTTCCAATAATTGTTGCCGTTTTCATCGGAGGATACTTAGGATCATTTATAGGCTCATCGAGTTTGTCACCTCGTGCAATGGAAAAATGCTTAGGCGGGATCGTCGTTGTGGCCATTGCATTTCTTTTAAAGAGAACACTCCTTATTTGATAGCAGAGTAAAGCTCACTTGAAATGAAACGATCAGCACCAAAAAAATATATTGGATTTCAGACGGCACTGGAATCCACGCTTAGAAACATCAAGCCGCTTGATGTTGTTGAAATGAACCTTGCCGAGAGTATCGGGTTTATCTCTGCTGAAAAATTGCAGGCATGTGTCGACTCTCCCTCGGTCGATGTGTCAATGAAAGACGGCTTTGCAGTTAATTCGTTGGATGTTTCCGAGGCAACATTGGAAAATCCGGTTTGTCTTAAACTTGTTGGAATTTCTGGTGCGGGTCAGAAGGATAGATTTAACGTCGATCCGGGAACCTCGGTTCGCATAATGACCGGCGCAAGGATTCCGGAAGGTGCCGATGCGATCGTTGCCGAAGAGTACACAGCAAATTCCCCGGAAATAGTAAGCGTATACAAACATGCAGAACCTGGCCGCAATATACTTGCCAAGGCTAGTGACATCTCACAGGATGAAATTATTGTTCAGGATGGTTGCTTTCTGACGCCGGGCAAGATTGGGCTACTGGCTGCTGGAGGGATTGAAAGTGTTCACGTGTATCGCCGACCGCGTGTGGCATTGATTGCCACCGGTGATGAGGTGGTTCTCCCGGGGCAGCCGTTATCGGAAGGCAACATATATGCCAGTAATTTGTTTACTTTGAATGCCTGGTGTCGACGGTTCGGAATGTTCACCGGACTTGGTATAGTGCCTGACAGGGAAGACATGCTCAAAGAGAAGCTGCTCCAGATGGCCTTGAGTCATGACGCCCTGATTACCAGTGGTGGTGCGTGGACTGGAGATCGGGACCTTATGGAAAAGGTCCTGAATGTGCTGGGCTGGAAAAAGGTATATCATCACGTTCGGTTAGGGCCGGGTAAAGCCGTCGGCTTCGGGATGCTAAACGGAAAACCCGTATTCATCCTTCCCGGCGGTCCGCCCTCCAACCTGGTAGCCTTTCTTCAACTGGCCCTGCCGGGATTACTCAAGCTTTCCGGATATCTCCGACCGGGTCTGCCTCAGGTGACTGGAATACTTGACGGGACCCTTGAAGGACAAAACGACTGGACTCAAGCGATTTTCGGTTACCTGCAACATAGACGCAAGGATCCTATTTTTCGACCTGCTACCAGTGTGAGCCGTTTGAAAAATATGTCCGATGCAAATGGCATCCTCCTGATTCCTGAAGGTGTTTCCACGTACCGTGAAGGGGAAGTTGTCGTCATTCAAATGCTGAGCTAAATGATGCCGGGCCTCCACTTGATTGAGAAAATCTGATTTACATCAATTGTGCATTACATCAAATCGTACGGACAATGAAAACAACATGCGCAGGTATCATTCTCTCCGGTGGACGAAATACCCGGATGGGTGGTATAAATAAAGCCTTTCTTCGACTTTGCGGCCGGTATTATCTAGACTGGATTATCGATACACTCTCGGGTACTTGTAGCGAACTTCTTTTGGTTACACGCGAACCCGTTTTATACCGTGATTGGGATCTCGAAATCGTTCAAGACATTTTTCAATTTCGCAGTCCTTTGACCGGACTTCATGCCGGTTTGGTGAATATGCAAGCCGATTATGCCTTTTGCACGAGCTGTGATACACCACTTTTGGAAAGTGAAATCGTTCAGGTTCTAATCGATGAGATTGAATTCGAATATGACGTAATCGTTCCCGCTTCCGGCACTTACTATCAGCCTCTATGTGCCATTTATTCCAAAAGGTGCATCCCTTTCATTGAAGAGCAGCTAAGCTTCGGTAATTTGAAAGCTGACCATCTCTATAAAAAAATCAAATTAAAAGAAATCCCCTATGAAAGATTTGAAGCAATTGATCCTGATTTGAATTCCTTTTTTAATGTGAACACACCCGAAGACATCCACTCAGCAGATCGCCTGTTAAAGCAAAAGAAACAAAGGATATTTTGAATATTATTACACAGTCCAGGTTTTCCCTCCGACACTATATATTGTATAATTTAGTTCCTACCCCTCCCCTGTTTTTCACTCACGGGGGCTTTTAGATAATATCTGTAATAGGATCAGATTTTGAATACTGGCAAGATATCGTCTAAATATTTTCCAAATCAGACAGTTGTTGGTGTTACAAGTTATCATAGGTTTATAAGAATTATATCTATATAGGGGTTTGGTGTGAAACCGGTGATATATCGAACGATGCAGCATTTGGCTGAACCTGCGATATCTGCAATAACTACCAGCTATCAGCGGCCTGGTTTTATTGTGATAACATAATACCGTATCACCAAACGATAACGGTGAGCTAACTGCAAGCTCGTCACACTATAGAGTGTCTGGTTTCAGACATAATTGAAATATATCAAAAGACAGATAAATTGTCAGGGTGAATCCGTTTCCCAGATTTACCCTGATTTTTTTTATTCGGTATATCTGTAAATATTTTCTACCCACCTTATTGTTTCAAAATCACTGACATTGCTGAGTTCATAAATTCAAAGTTTTTCTGTTCTGAGAGCCCTTAAAAATTCCAATGACAATTTTTTTCTTTCACGCGTCCAATTAAATACAAGAGTATGGCCTATTTTCAAC
>JAFCZV010000335.1 GCA_019314155.1 Deltaproteobacteria bacterium | reverse complement strand
CCCGTGCGATCATCTCCTGAGTCGCAGGACATATGGATGCCGCTATCGGATCCGCCATCTTTTTTGGCTTCGCGACCTTTTCTTTTTTTACGTCTGACATTAGAGGTTCCTCCTTCTGGTGTTTTTTATACAAAAAAATAGATTCATTTTAATGTAATTTTAATATAGACGGTGTACTATGCCTACTTTATTAAGAATGATTACTATTAACATATTTTAAAATTATAGGTCAAGTCATTTATTAAAAATTGTGCACATTATTTGACAAAAGGCACAAGAAAGCTTTACTAAAAACAACAGACCCACACTATGACATTCCAGTGGAAACCAATTTCAGATAAGGCTTTTGTTGAACAAAAGGGCGCGAAACTTTATCATGATAGTTTAGCCCGGTCTAAAATCTTTTAACCTATTAAATTAACTATTAATTGTTTAAAAAGGCGGTTTTAAAATGACGTACTATCGGCATATGGATTGTCCTGTGGGCAGGCTTTTGGTGGCAGGAGACGATGCGGGGTTGAGTCTAATCCGCTTTCCCAAAGGGAGCAGGCCCGATGTGCCGGAATCCCACTGGGTTAAAGCCCGTAAACCCCTTGAAGAGGCTGTTCACCAGCTTGAAGCTTATTTTGCCGGAAAACTGAAAAATTTCTCCCTGAACGTGTATCTGGACGTCACACCATTTCAAAAAAAGGTGCTGACGGCACTTCAACAGATCCCTTACGGAGAGACGGTCTCCTATGGTGAACTGGCTGAAAAGATTGGAAATCCTCTTGCGAGCCGGGCGGTAGGACAGGCAAACGCCCGGAATCCGATTCCCATTGTAATTCCATGCCACCGGGTCGTGGGTAGCAACGGAACGCTTACCGGGTTTGGCGGAGGTATCGGGGTAAAGCAGGCTCTCCTTGATCTGGAACAACGGCATCGGTAACGTTATGGAAAACATGTGTTTGTCCCTATAGAATCTCTTCTGATCAGGGTTAGTTGTCCAGAATAATAACCAGCGGAACCACATGGATCTCGTCTGAAATTTCTCTGGTAGCGCCAAGTTGCCAGTCAATACACCTGACTCCACCGTCGAGCAAACCTTCAACTTTCTGAACAAGGCCTTTTATGTTGATCACCGGATGGCGGGAAAAAACTTCCGGCAATCCATACGTAAGGCTGCAGCTAATACATTGTCCGGACCGCTGGGTCAGATACAGCTCAAACTCAAGTCGGTTTTCTCGGTGGTTTTTGAATTCAAGACGGATATCGTAAGACCCCTCGGTCGCATCTCCGTAAAGGGCATCAAAAAACTGGTCTGAGCGGTCTTCGGGAAACAGCTTTTTCAAAACACCTGGCGTAAAAATCTCGTTAAAACCCTTAGCGTCCATCATCACCGGCACCTCTACTTGTTCTTCCGGGGTTTGTCTGAACAGGACTTCCCGTTCAGACGCCAATTATCCATGATGCCCTGAATCGCAACCGGTCGGTCATTTACGGCTTTCTTTGGCTTCAGGGCCGGCCTCGATCAAAGCAGCTCTCAGCAGGCGGATATAGTCCGGAGGAAATGTCCAAACCGGGATATCCGTAGACTGAACCAACCCGCGCTCATCCGGTCTTAGATTGTACATCAATGTCATAAGGACATCACTGCTGACCCACGGACTCTTGCGAAAATAGGCATGCCCGTTGCCGCCGGCCGCCGACTCGGCATTCGTAACGTCAATCAAGATGAGCTCTCGATGTTTTCGAAGATATTCCACCACAACATCTGACAGTTTGCGATCTTTCCACATCTGTCCCAGCCGCTCTCGGTCAAAGAGCCATCTGGAAAAGCTGAGCGCTTTATCAGATTCCGACATGTAAATGGTCAGCGTCCGGGGCACCTTTAACAGTCCATCTACCAGATGAACACCGAAAAGCTGCCGGTCGTAATCGCTGGCTGTCAGCAACACCTGGCCGATTCGAAGCATTCGTTGAATGGAGGCCTTGTCCTGTTCTGAGTGCAATAGTGCCAGTTGAGCCAATGCATTGATCACCAGCCGTGTTCCAGCACTGTATCCAATTATATGAATCTGCTCGACGTCGGTTTCTTGGGCACGTATGCCAGCGCCTTGGGTGTCGACGGCCAGGCAAAAGCAATAAACACGCCCTCATAGCCCAGATAGTGCCACAGTTCCGTGGCGACCAAAATGGGATTTTCGAAAACGACTTTATATCCGTGAACGTAGATGTAGACATCCTTTTTTTTCGATCCCTTTAATTTTTCATTTACCAATTGGGCAAAACGTTCCGCCGGCCGATGCGGAAACGTTTCCATTAAACCCGGATCCGTCAAAACCGAATAGCTGCGGTCCAGAATGCCGAATTCTTCTGCGCCTGTCACTTTTATGGGATATTTATCTGTGCGGTTTTTCAGCAAAGAAATGCGCCGTGCTTCTTCCCAGGTGATGCCCTCTTTTCCAATCTGAATCTTCGCAGCGCCGAGACGGAGCAGGTTGCCCCTTTTGTTCTTGTAAAAATGGTTGTCTGTACTGGCCGGAGCCCGATCCGTGACGTACAGGATCCCTTTATAAGGAATTTTCTCGATGGGATGGGTGTCAGTGAAAGGATCGACGACGCCTTTTTCATAGACGTCCGGTGCAGGCATCAAATTAATTTCATTAGGCTTGTTTGTGGCGCAAGCTGTCAAACATGCAATTAGTAAGAGAATGCGTGAGAATGCACCGACAATCCTGCAATGACTCAAAAACCGGAATTTAGAATCCATGGTATTGTGCATTACGGTCCGCCTATATATGAGAAAAAAGCAAACGACTTGGACATAATAAATCGAACCAAGAATAATTTCAATAGAAGACTTTTATCCTAATTGAGCGGAAGCTGCGGTCTCCCCCACTGCTAAGTCATTGAAATAACGAAGGGCACGAGCGGGCAGGTATCGTTACACGGGGAAGCAAACCCCGTGAACATGTACAAATTTTCTATTATTTTGTCTTTTTTTCAGGTCTATCGACAACGTTTGTCACAAAGATAATCATCGCTTAAGTCTTGAAGCTTGGAATTAATAATGATACAAGCATGCTGTGCAAGATGGCTTTTATCGGTTACGAGGCTGTCTCTTGAAGCCATTTCAAAATCTCCCATTCGTTGGATAGATCCTTTTGTAAAGAGATCTGCTTTCAAATAACACCTGATTTGACAAGATTGAACCATGACACAGCACAAGATGGCACCAAAAAAATTATCCTTCTTTCAGCGCATCCGCTACTCCGTTTTTCCGGGTACACAACGCCCAGTGAAGGATCCAGGGGGTTATCGAAGGTTTTTCAACAGCCTGATCCTGCACTTTCGGCCCCGGACCGTGCCGGATAGGACGCTCCAATTGACGCTCTCTTGGGGTCTCGGAGGCATGGCTGTCGTACTGATATTCCTGCTGATTGGTACGGGCGTGTTGCTCAAATTTATTTATGAACCGTTTCCGGGCAAAGCCTATGATTCCATCCTTCACCTCCAACGGGATATTCTTTTTGGGCAGTTGATCCGAAACATCCACCATTGGAGCGCCAACCTTCTTTTGATCGTAGTCTTTCTGCATTTTCTAAGGGTCTATTTCACAGGGGCCTTTCACCCGCCTCGCCAGTTCAACTGGGTCATCGGGTTGGGTCTGTTTTTTTGCGTTCTTCTCTCAAATTTCACTGGATATCTGTTACCCTGGGACCAACTCGCTTTCTGGGCCGTCACCATCTGCGCCGGCATGCTGGAATATATCCCCGGGGTGGGACTTTGGCTGCAGAAACTCATACAGGGTGGACCCGCAGTCGGGCCGGCAACCCTGTCCAATTTCTACGCCATCCACACGGCCATCCTCCCGGCACTTGTCATCATGCTCATGCCCTTACACTTCTGGCGCGTACGAAAAGCAGGGGGTCTCGTCATTCCCGGCACACCGAGGAAGATTAAGGGAACCCGCGGGGAGTCCGTTCCTGCAATTCCGAACCTCATCCTCCGGGAAGTGGTGGTAGCCCTGGTTCTGATCGCTTTCATTCTGGCCTTTTCAGTGCTTTTCAACGCACCCTTGGAAAGCAAGGCTAATCCCGGGCTGAGTCCCAATCCCACAAAAGCGCCATGGTACTTCGTGGGCATTCAGGAGATGCTCATGCATTTTCATCCACTCTTTTCGCTTTTTTTGATACCGATTCTGATGATGACCGCACTGCTCAGTCTTCCTTATATCGATTATAAAAACGGCACAGCAGGTGTGTGGTTTGCTTCATTAACGGGACGGAAAATGGCTGTTGTAGCAGCATTGACGGCAACTGTAGCGACGCCGGCAGGAATTTTAGCAGATGAATACCTCATCGATTTTTCCACATGGGCGGATCATGTTCCGCCGTTGATCAGCAACGGTTGGATTCCGTTTGTGATAATTCTCGCCGGCATCGCCGGATTTTATGTGCTGATAAAACGCAAGTATGATGCTAAGAACAATGAAGCCATCCAAGCTCTTTTCGTTCTTTTTTTAGTCGCATTTCTCATATTGACGGCAACCGGAATATGGTTCAGAGGCCCCGGGATGAAATTGATGCTGCCGTTTTAACTTGATCGAAAGGTCGTTATGCCTGAAAAAAAAGAAAACCAACACGACCTATCCGAGAGATCTCGCCGATCATTCCTTGTCAAACTTTGGATCGGGCTGGGTTTTGTGGCACTCTTAGAGTTCATCGGCGTGGCAGCCGCATTTCTTTTTCCCGGCAAAAGACGGGTAACTGCCGACAATTTTAAGACCGTTATCGAAGCCGGTCCGGCGGAAAAATTCCCCCTCGATTCTGTGACGGCATTTGTCAGAGGCAAGTTTTATCTTGTCCGTTTGGAAAACGGCGGGTTTCTGGCCTTATCCCGAAAATGCACCCATCTCGGCTGTACGGTGCCCTGGGTATCCAAGGAAAAAAAATTTGTGTGCCCCTGTCATTCCTCGACATTCGATATTCGAGGCGCGGTGGTCAGCCCTCCGGCACCCCGGGCCCTCGATATATATCATGTCTTTATCGAGAACAAGGTCGTGAAGGTGGATACCGGCAAGAAGATTAAGCGGACTGAATTTCACTCAGAGCAAGTAGTCTACCCCGAAAGCGTCTGATTAGAAATGAAAAACTGGAAACTAACCGGATTTATCGCAACCATCGTCATCATACTGTCTATTCCGGCATATTATCTAAAGGTGGAGTATGGCCAAATACCACCACACAAAACGGGATGGAGGCCGACTGCAACATTCGTGGGCAGCCAAAAGTGTATAGACTGTCACAAGAAGGAGTATGACAGCTGGCAAAACTCCCACCATGATCATGCGATGGAAGTGGCCAATGAAAATACTGTCCTGGGAGATTTTCACAACGCTGTTTTTGAGTTTCATGGAATTAGGTCGCGCTTTTATCGAAAAAACGGCCGGTTTTTTGTCCATACCCGGGGACCGGGGGGCAAGATGGGTGATTTTGAAATTACCCATACTTTCGGCTGGTATCCGCTTCAACAATATCTTGTTCCATTTCCAGGGGGCCGCCTGCAATGCCTTCCCATCGCCTGGAATGTGGAAGAGAGAAAATGGTACCACCTCTATCCGAAGGCACTTATGGACTCGAATGACTGGCTCTACTGGACCAACGCCGGTCAGAACTGGAATGGTATGTGTGCCGAGTGTCATTCCACCAATCTGAAAAAGAACTACGATCTCAAAACCGATACCTATCGGACAACATGGTCGGATATCGATGTGGGCTGCGAAAGCTGTCACGGACCGGGATCCAATCATGTAGAATGGGCTGAGATGCCGGATATGGCGCGACCTAGGGCGGAAAATTTTAAATTGACGATGAAAACCTCCGGGATCAGCTCCAGCAAGCTGGTGGAGCTGTGTGCGCCATGTCATTCCAGGCGGGCGGCTTTGGGCGATTACACCCACGCCGAACCCGACCTGCTGGACAGCCTGCTGCCCAGCCTGCTCACCGAAAACCTGTACTTTGCCGACGGTCAAATCTTGGAAGAAGTCTATGTCTACGGATCATTCACACAGAGCAAGATGTATCATCGCGATGTGCGATGCAACGACTGCCATGAAGTCCACAGTCTCAAACTGGTGAAAGCGGGCAACGACCTTTGTTTTCAGTGTCACAGGG
>JAFCZV010000334.1 GCA_019314155.1 Deltaproteobacteria bacterium | reverse complement strand
AACTCTAAGAGGAGATTTACTTTATTTTCCTTTTCCTTTAACCCGTAAGTGTTAAAACGGACCGAGTCGAAGGCTTCGATATCCCGGATATTGCGTTGAGATTTCAAAAATTTTTTCAGCGAAAATGGCTCTCCCGGATCGAGTTCAAGTTCATTGTCTATCACACGTCTTTTGGTAAGGAAATTACCGGCACAAGCAACTTGACCCATTCTAACAAGAGGTCCTTCGTCAACCTCATAGGTTACTGCAGCTTCGGTATTGTCCTCGCTGATGACAGCGGTCCCCTTTATCTTGACATGGGGGTATCCCTTCTCGGAGATCAGAGAAGAGAGTGTGTTTTCATCACTGGAAATCATATAATTTCGGAAAACAGATCCTTTTTTCAAAGTGATGGCCTCAAACGCTTGAAATTCTGACAGTACGGTCAGCCCATGGATTGCTAAAGACCGTACGTGCGTCTGAGCCCCCTCTTCGATCCCGATTGTAATGTCTACATTCTGTTTTCTGTCTTTAATGTCTTTATGCGATTTTACTTCATCTTTCACTATTGTATCCATATATCCCTGTTTCAGGTAAAGAGATATAATGGCATGTTTATCCTCTTCTAAGGTTTTCTGGACAAATGTTCCTTTTGCGATAATCCCCGGAGTTCGGGTCAACGTCTGTTTTTTGATCTTTTTTGAATCAAACGCAAAATTTCCTTTAATATTGATGGAATTTACAACGTATTGTGGCCCCTCTTCAATCAACAGGCGAACTTTACGCACCGGCCGGCCGGCTTCTTGTTTTCTTTCAGACGCCATTTCTATCCAGCAGTCCATATATCCTGCATCAAGGTAACGTTTCTTTATTTTACGGATACTTTTCCTCAGACCCAAATCCTTTTTATTGCCTTCCTTAAACAGGACTAAATCTTTTTTCAGCGTAAAGTCCCAAAACGCTTTGTTGCCTTGAAATTGGATGTCATATCTGGAACCCTCATCGATGCTTATCAAAAGAGCAACATTTTGAGTTTTGGCATCTTTCTTGACAACGGTGTTCACAACAACATCCGGATACCCTTTTTTCCGATAAAAACGGATAAGATTTCGGATGTCTTTGTCAAATTCTTTTTCCTTAAAACGCCTCAGAAAATCTGGAATCATCCACGATTTAAAAGTTTTTATCCGCAATTTAAGACGCGTATTCGAAAAAGCCCGGTTCCCTTTGATTTCAAAATGCCGGATATGAAAAAATTCACCTTTGTCGATATGTACGTAAACCACAAAATTTCCGTCAGCAGAATCTTCCGCAGCCTTCAAATCAACAACCGGCGCAATGTAACCCTCTTTCTTGAAAAGCCGGATAATGACATCCGCTTTGTCGGAAAACTTTTTCGGATCATATATATCTCCCGGACGGAGCTGCATGGCGTTGAGAATTTCCCGCTCCAACAGAGGGAAGCCGCCGCTGACTTTAATATCTTTGATTCGAGGATAGGGGGTTACTTGAAAACGATCGATAATAATTTTCGAGACCATCGGTCCGGGTTCATCGGTTCTCTCCTTCTGGAAAGATGCGGCGTTTTCGGCAAAGCACACCAGTAGAATCCACATCAATGCAGTTATCTTTATCCAGTCTTTCTGTGCCCGTCTGGTCATATGAATGGATCTTTTTTATCGAAATTCAAGTCTGAATTGAAGCCCGCCGCCAAAATTCCCCTCGGTATCCTGAAAGGTGTTCATCAACACTTTCTCAAGAAATTTATATTCGGCGATCACCTGCTGAATTATCTTCGCATTTTTAGCCTTCATGCCGTATCTGACCGTTACTCTTCGGGAGAGATCCTTGCCGACAGTAACTTTCACCTCATCTGATGCATCAGCCTCTTTTGCTTCATTATATTCCAGCTCGACCGCATCCAGACCGGTGTTATCCTTGATTTGTTTTTGAACTGTTTCAGCAAGAATATCGCCAAGCATCTGTCTTGGTGACAGGGATGAACCGCCTTCTCCTGCAATCAGTTCCCGTGTTGTTTCCCCGGTTATCAACAAAGAAAGAATGTCCCCTTCTGTTTCTGATGGATCTGAAGAAAAATTAAACTTAAGATTCTCCGGTGTTCCGGTGACATTCAAAAATACGGTCCATTCCCGGACCATTACTTCACTTTGCACATCTATGGTGGGCTCAATTTTATACGGGTTAATAAAATCAAAAATCCCTCTTTTGACATTAAATTCTTTTTTTTGGAAATAGACGGTTCCGGATTCTATTTCGGCCCTCCCGCTGATCAGGGGACGATTCACCGACCCGTATATGTGGAGATCCGGCTTGACGGCCAACAAGGCCATATTATTGTCTACGACAAAAGGCTCCCTGTGTCCGGTTTTAATATCGAGGGCCATGTTCTTGAAAAAGGGCCATGGGATCTCCGATGCTGCCGGTGCCTCTTCCCGGGATGTTTTACCGACGCTTTCAATCAGATTCAGCTGTATATCTTTATAATACGTCCCTTCTACTATCTGAACATTTCCCGAGACGAAGGATTTTACAGGTGTGCCTTCTAAATCCAGTTCAGCATTCAGACGGATCTCTAAGGTTTCGGGAATTATAATCAGAAGATCATCGGCGATTAATTTAATGCCGATTTTTGACGGCTGATACGCGTTAAGGTCTATTGTGCCGGACAGTCCAAAACGACCCTCGTCAAGCATTCCATGGATATTGTCCAGAACAATGGCTTTGGACGTTACATGGATGCTGCCGTTCAGATCGTGGAGGCTCTGTAAAAGACCGGGAACCGTCATTCCGATATTTTTCAAGTCAAGATGTCCAAGAATGTTTGTCTGTGACAGGTTTCCATTCATTTCAAGGGAAAGAAGCGCTTCACCGGTGGCATCGGGTAAAATGTCCGTAAACAGCGTTATTATTTCCAAAGGAATATTGCCGTCAGCCCTTAAATCAAGGTCGCCATTGAGTTTGACGCTGCCTTTAATTTCCATAAAACCTTGCTCCATCAGGTTCAGGCGGACAACCGGAATCGAAATTTCACCAACGTTTAAAAAAGCCTTGAAATCGCTGGTGCTGAGCAATTTCGACTTTTCCCTAAAAAGCTCCAACTGAGAAATATCTGCCGACCCTATGATCTGATCCGGCACTGCTGCATTCCCACTGATCTCAATCTTCCCAGCATTCCCACTGATCTCGATCTTCCCAGTGACAAAACCATTCAGTTTTTTCCTGCCGGCAATTCTTAAATATGGGACCAAATTGGTGTTATCAAACCCGGCGGATGCTGAAAAAGTTTGGGTCTGAAAATGATAATTCGCACTCAAAGAAAAGCCAAGTCCCCCTGAAATATGTGCTGTCCTATCTTTAATTTGAACCTGAAACTGACCGTCTTTCAGATGTTGGTTGTTGAAGCGCAGATCAGTTAGGGCCACATTCCCCTGGATCTTAGGATTTTCAAAATTGCCTTTCCCATGAAAATCAAAAGAAATCCGGCCGCTATCGACTTCTCCCAACTCAAGTCGTGCTATGTTCTTAAGGGAAATACCCCCGGAGGCAAGCCGTAAATGATAATTTTTATCTAAAGAAATCCAGCCGTCGATCATGAGTTTCTCACCGGGAGTTATCACCGCCACAAAAGGATCGAAATTGATTCTATCACCGTCAAGATTTGATATTAGCTGGATGCTGTCGACTTTCTGCTTGTAGACGTGGATATTTTCCCCTTTAAGATTCAATCGCCCTCGCGGATGTGCCATATCCCCTTTAACATGGCCATTCAGAATGAATTTCCCCTTCATCCCCTCGATAAAATCTTCAACAAACAGTGCATCTCCTTTTAATGCAATGTCCAAAGAAGGGGATTTAACAATATTACGTGTTATGGGATCAAGTATCCGAGCGGTGCCGAAAACATCGAGTTTGGAATTGTGGTTA
>JAFCZV010000333.1 GCA_019314155.1 Deltaproteobacteria bacterium | reverse complement strand
CACACCGATATCCTTCGGGTATTCCTTGTGAAGATTAATCATCCATTTATAAGCCGGGTCGTCATCTGCAAAATTTTGTACATTTTTAATGGCATCCGCGATGATTTCCTCCTGCTGCTTTCCATCCATGGTCATCATAGCCTGGAAAAAATTTTTTAGGCCCATGGAATCCGGCTGTTCACGAAAAAGATCGAGGGACGTTTTCATACCCGGAGGACAAATTTTGTCCATCAGAGAAAGGATGCCGGAAATTTTTCGAAATCCATTCAAAGCCCAGAAATCGGTCATTGCGCAAATACACTCGGGTTTGTGGTTATCATCCTTATAATTACGGTTCGGAAATTTTTCGAAATCCATTCAAAGCCCAGAAATCGGTCATTGCGCAAATACACTCGGGTTTGTGGTTATCATCCTTATAATTACGGTTGTATGCATCTAAAGGAATCCCGAGTCTGTTTTCCCTTTCAAAACCTTCTTTTGCCTGAATCAGGCTGGGATGGGCTTGAATGGACAGGGGTTTTGCCGCAGCCAGAACCTTAAAAAGATACGGAAGCCGGTCGTCAAATTTTTCAGCAACCTTTTCCCCAAGAATATCTTGGGGATCTTTCGAGATCAATTCCAACAAGGAGCGCCACACACCATCACATTTTACCATAGAGGGTGCCTTGGGATGAGCGCCCATCCATAGCTCTGCCTGGGGCGTGCTTGCCGGAAAGTCATGGCCGAGAAGTTCGGGAATGGCGGTGTACGACCCCCATGCATACTCCTGAACAACATTTTTCATTAAACGGATACGATCCATTATTCTGCCAATTTCGATTTGTACGTAAACTCTGTAAAAAACCAATAACATCGAATAAAAACCAACAGAATACAGATACCACACAATGCCATGATAGGGCAAATGTTCGTTTACTTGCAAATTTCAATTTGATATAATCCAGATAAAGCGGTTCCCCTCAAACTGCCCGACGGGACCCATATAACGGGATTTCCGCTACGCTCCAACAGGCAGAGTTCAACGTTTCGGGTTGAAAAAACCTCAAACAGCTCGCATCAATGTGATACTGGCTACATCGTGGGTTCAAAACCGTTCCACCCAATAGATTCCGGATTTTCCCGAAGATCACATTCTTTTTTCTCCGGTATCAGGAAAGATGCCGCTCTCCGACCTTGCAGAATGGATACTCGAAGACAACCTGAACATCAGGCTGCACATTCAAATACAAAAGATTATATGGCCTGACAGGGAGAAAGGCGTGTAAATATGGAGATACCAATATTTAATGGGTAAGAGGTTACGATGAAGTCGAACATTTTTTAACGTTTCCTGTTCTCTTGAAATATTCATGCCGTATCACAAAATGTGAAATGTTATATTTGATGGCGTCCACAATCTGATTTTGTGACGCTTCAATTCTACCTCACGAGCACCACAATTCCTTGATAATCGACCGGAACAATATCCATTTCGACGCGCTTTCCGATAAACCGTTAGGCCGTCCCAAATGCTACTCATGAACGGTACGGCGAGATGCCTGTCAGTGTTCATCCGAATTTTGGGTGGTTTTTTCTTCTAATTCATAACCACACTCAGCAAGCCGGTCTTTAAGAATCTCTTTTAATCTACTGTCTTTATATTCAAAAAAATTTTTTTGTAAATCCGGATAATCTGCGAGCGTACTTTTGAAGTTAAAAAAAGGTTTCTTTCGTTCAAGGGCATCAAACATTTGATCTCTTATTTCATCGGATTCCACTGATGCAGCGAAATCTTGCATTATTTCATAGCCCTCATGACTTAAAATGGGTTCAATATGAAAATATCGATCTTCATTCTCCGCATCTTCATCACTGATATCCTCATCAACATCCGGCAATACAACTTCGCCCTTGAGCAAATCGATATAGCATAAACTCGCAAACCCGGAACTATCTTCCATGTAATACAAAATAGGATCTAGAAAGAGCTTGATCTTTTTCATCTCTCTTTGTCCTTTCAAGGTCCCAAGTTAGCTGAGAATTAATAGCATGTCAACTTGGCACGACCTTTTACGCTAACCCCACAGTTTTTCCGGTGAGGTCAAAGGGGGAATAGACAGCCCCGTTTTATCCGGGGATACTGTCCTCTTTAGAATTTCTCCATGGCTTCCCGCAATCGTTCACGCACCGCTTCCGAATACCAGCTTTCAATGAAATACCGCTCCATCTCCGTTTCCCGTGCCAGCACCTCCGCCACTGTTGTCTCGACACGATTCCGTTTGATCATCCCATATCCTGTTTCAGGCAAAGAACCCAACTTCTCGGCTTGTGCCAGGGCCTTATTCTCAACCTCCTCCACGGGCAGGACTTCGTCCACTACGCCCATTTTCAGAGCCTCCGCAGGCGCATAGAAATCGCCACTCTCCATCATCTCGCGGGCGTGTCGAACCCCAGCCAAAGCGTGCAGCACCCGGTTTGCCAGGTACGGCACCGGAACGCCCAGCTTAACCTCGTTCAGTCCAATCAGTTTCCGCCCTTCCGCAATGAACCGCCAGTCACAACAAAGAGCCAGTATGAACCCGCCGGCCAAGGCATGGCCGGTTATAGCCGCGACGGTCGGTTTGGGCAGCGTGTACAGATCCATACAGACCCGATTGAACTCTCGAAAGAAGTCTCTGAAATTTTCCCTGTCCAGCGCATACAGATCGGGGATATCAAGCCCTATGGAGAAGAATTTCTCATTGGAACTCCCCAGCACAAGACCACGTACAGTGGCGTCGCTTTCGGCCCTCTGAAGAACCTCATCCAGCTCCTGAAAGAACTCCGGGTTCAATGCATTGGTGACGCCGCGATTAAATTTGGCGAGCATCACACTTCCGCGATAATCGACCGAAATCATATCCATTTCAACTCTCCTTACGGTGTCATAACCACAGATTTTGCTTTTAACAAATTATGATTTTTTCCAAGCTCAAATGCTTTCCCGATAAATTTGCCAATGGCATGATATTTTCGGAATCCATTTTTTCTATTCAAGATAAGTAAGTTAGGGGTCGGGGAGTTTTATTGAAAAAAACCCATTAACCGAGTTGGCTTGCCGCGGAAAAACCGAGTTCGAAAGCCTTTAAGTTCGATTCGACAAAGGCTTTTTTTGTTTTTGTTTTAATCGCTTCTTTTACCGTTTCCAAAGACAATGGAATTTTGCCGGTCTGTATCAGGGCACCCAAGAGAACCATATTCACCGACAAAACATTTCCGGCTTCAATTGCAAGCGCCTCAGCATCAAAAGCAATAAGGTTTGCCGTCTTGGCCCGAATCAATGACTGGAGCACATCCAGTTCGGGATAAATGCCGCTTCCCACTGCAACCGTAAACGGCGGAAGCGGCGCAAGGTTGGTTATCACTACGGTGTTGGAATTACATTTGTTCAAGGCTCGAAGGGTTTCCGAAGGCTCAAATCCCACCAGCACATCAGCCTCGCCGTCTGAGATAATGGTACTTTGAGCGGTCCCGAATACAATGCTGCTTTCAACCACGCCGCCCCTCTGGGCCATACCGTGTATTTCACTCATGCGAACCGGGACATCCGCAAGAAGTGCGGATTCTCCGATAACCTTGGAGGCCAGAAGA
>JAFCZV010000332.1 GCA_019314155.1 Deltaproteobacteria bacterium | reverse complement strand
TATTCCCCAGAATGAAGATCCTGCTGCATATTTCAGGGCATACGGAGAATTTGTTTACAGACTTTTCGATGTGCTCGACATTTTTGACATGTATCATTCATGGTGGTTTCAGTTTCTGATGCTTTTGCTGACCATTAATATTGTTGTATGCTCAATAGACCGTATATCTGCTACGTGGAAAATTGTATTTGTCAAGAATCCTTCGTTTAATCTTTCAAGGTTCAGAAACCTTTCTCAAAAGGAAATGTTTGCCGGCAATCATCCCCCTAAAGAGTTGGAAAAAAAATATATACTTATTATTTCAAAATATTTTGGATATACCAAGGTCGAACAGACCGACAAGGGGTTATGTATCTTTGCTGAAAAATGGCGCTGGACACGACTGGGGGTTTATACGGTACATTTGAGTATCATTTTGTTGCTACTCGGCGGTCTGATGGGATCGCTTTTCGGTTTTGAAGGATTTGTCAATATTCCGGAAGGTGAAAAAGTTGACAGCATCCGGATCAGAAATACCGGGGAAATCCACTATCTGGGGTTTGAAATCAAATGCGAAAATTTCAATATCAGTTTTTACGACAACGGTGCGCCCAAGGAATACCGATCGAGTTTAACCATTATCGAAAAGAACAGGCCGGTATATCAGAAAGATATTATCGTAAACGACCCACTTCATTATAAAGGGATTAATATTTTTCAATCCAGCTACGGCAAGATGCCCTCGAATTCCACTTTTAAAAAGAAGACTCTGGCGGCAGATCCTTCCGGAGAGATCACATTAAATTTTGCCAACATAAAATCAGGGGCGTCATACCGGATAAAAACCGCTATGGGTGATCCGGTGGATCTCCCTGAAGGTTTGGGTAAATTCGTTATCGTGGAATACACAAAAGCGGCTGAATTCCGTGGCCAAAATATTGGGGAAGCCTATAAGGGAATCCTTACTCTATCTGACGGGAACCCTTTGGACGTCCTATTGCCTTTGCATTTTCCGAATTTTGATCGTATGAGAAAGGGTGCTTATGTTATTTCTGTGGCAGATCAGGAAACAGAGGCGTTCAGCCTGGGTGAAAGATCCGATCAGCGGTATTACACCGGTCTCCAGGTGACAAAAGATCCGGGAGTTTTGTTGGTTTATGCAGGATTTATCATAATGATTATCGGGTGTTATGTCACTTTTTTCATGTCTCATCAAAGGGTCTGTGTCGAAATAATAAAAGGAAAAGCAAAAAGCAGGGTCATCGTTACGGGTACGGCCAACAAAAACAAAATGGGAATGCAACAGAGGGTCAAAAAACTTTCGGACAAATTGGCCAATTTATAATGGTATTCATGAAGACGATATGGATCTTAAAGCGTCAATTATCAGGGGATAAACAATGAGCAGTTCAAATTTACTGTCGATCACAACGTTTATTTATGGAACAGCGGCATTTTTTTATATCGCACATCTGGTTTTCAAGAAACCGCTGTTTGGAAGACTGGGTACATGGACCGCTTTATTCGGTGTTGTCGGAAACGTTGCCGGCATTATCATAAGGTGGGTGGAATCTTACCGCTTAGGTATCGGACATGCCCCGCTTTCAAACATGTATGAATCCTTGGTCTTCTTTTCCGGTACCATTATTATTATCTATCTTGTGGTGGAAAGACAGTACAAAAATAGGATCATGGGCGCCTTTGCCACACCCATAGCATTTTTTGCCATGGCGTATGCTTCCATGTCTCCCAATATAAGTGATCGTATTCAGCCCCTTGTTCCGGCATTGAAAAGCAACTGGCTGATTGCCCACGTTATTGCCTGTTTTCTTGGGTATGCCGCCTTTGCAATCGCCTTTGGCATGAGCCTGATGTATCTTTTCAAACAAAGAGATGTCAAAGGCAGGAGCAGTTTACTCGCTCGTTTTCCTGAATCTCGGGTCCTGGACGAGTTGAATCATCAAATGGTAATGTTCGGTTTTCTCTTTTTGTCCATCGGTATCATTACCGGTTCTGTCTGGGCAAATTCGGCCTGGGGAAGTTACTGGTCATGGGATCCCAAAGAGACCTGGTCTTTGATTACTTGGTTTATTTATGCAACCCTGCTGCATGCAAGGATGGTGCAGGGGTGGTATGGCAAGCGAATCGCTTATCTTTCAATCATTGGATTTATGGCGGTTTTATTCACATATTTTGGAGTTAATCTTCTGCCCGGTTTGCACAGTTACGGATCGATATAAAAAAGTGGTACGTGTTCACGGGGTGTACTCCCCCGCTGCTAAGTCATTGAAATGACGAAGCCACTCCGCCAACCCGTCTGCCATGCAAGCTCGCCCGCCAGCCAAGCCCACCCGGCATTCGCCCGAGGCGAAGCCCATGGCGGACGGGCAAGGCGAGGCGGCCTGGGGCACGAGCGGGCAGGTATCGTTACACGGGGAAGGAAACCCCGTGAACACGTACAAAAAGTGAATAGGGGCGTGAACAACCATGAAGATATTTATTGCCGGAGGATCCGGTTTTGTCGGCACCCATCTGGTTCATGATCTTTTAAATAGAGGGTACCGTGTTATTGCGGTGGGGACATCTTCAGCCCATAAAAATCCCCCGAATGGAAATTTTCGTTACATCTCAGCGGATACGACTTTAAAAGGGCCATGGCAGGATGCCCTTGAAGATGTTGATGCAATCATCAACCTGGCAGGTAGAAATATTTTCAAGCTGTGGAGTGATAAGTATAAAAATCAAATATATAATAGCCGTATTTTAACCACTCGAAATCTGGTTGAAGCCGTGCCCGAAAGGAAAGGGATTATATTTTGCAGTACATCCGGTGCAGGATATTACGGAAACCGGGCCGATGAGGTGTTGAAGGAGGATGCTTCACCCGGAAATGATTTTTTGGCCAAAGTCTGCATCGATTGGGAAAAGGAGGCTTTTCTGGCCGAAAAAAAGAAGGTCAGAGTTGCTGCAATGCGTTTTGGCGTGGTTCTGGATAAAAACGGCGGGGCACTTGCCAAGATGATCCCGGCGTTTAAATCTTTTGCAGGCGGTCCTCTGGGAAGCGGTCTCCAGTGGTTTCCATGGATTCATATGGGCGATCTTATTTCAGCGATTAATTTTATTCTTGAAAACAGCGAGATAAAAGGTCCTGTCAACTTTTGCGCTCCGAATCCAATCAGAAACCATGATTTTGGCAAAGCCCTCGGCAATGTTCTGAAGCGGCCGTCTTTTATGAAAGTGCCTTCGTTTATGATTCGTCTTGTTATGGGTGAAATGGGGACATTGCTGATGAACAGCCA
>JAFCZV010000038.1 GCA_019314155.1 Deltaproteobacteria bacterium | reverse complement strand
ATGATTGATGTCTGCCTTCAATTTTCAATATTTGTCTATTCAAAAGGGGCCTTTTAAGCTAAATAGTATTTTAAAAAAATCCTTAGACCTGTTGTTTTGCACCCAAAATGGTATGTTTAAGACCAAAAAACGGCTATTTTTAGAGCTCTTTTTACAGTTTTTCAGATACTTAGCATGGTCCGATCCCAAAGACCCCAAATCAGTCAATTTTTAATACCAGCTAATTACAGAATGTTAGAAATTAAACCACCTGTAATAACCCTCCTGTCTATTCATCCTGGTTCCATATATCAAGAGTATTGAGGACAACGGTGGTGATAAGCAACAGCTGTCTATAACCAGACCACAATGAGCTGTAACTGAATGTCTTTTCAACCTTGAACGGGGATCTCGGAACCGCTCAATTTAGGACTATATATTATATAAAAAATGGGTAAGGTGTAAGCGTCACCTCAAGTCATGAGCCCGGTTTGCGCAAGTTGCAAAATCTCCTCCAGCGGAATGGCGGTAATCTTACTGTCAAGCGCGTATTTCTGATCTCCGGGATATATGACCCACAGATGTTCCAGTCCCAGATCTTCAATGGCGATATGCATCGACCGCTTTCGCCCGGGAGCATCTGTGTATTTAAATTCAAAACCATGCCGTTTACCGGCAATCGTCACCATGAGATCAAGTTCAGCACCTGCGTGTGTTGCCCAGAAATAAGCATCTCTGGTTCGAAAAACACGGATAATATGCTCCAGCGCAAAACCCTCCCATGACGCGCCAATTTTGGGATGCCCCCGCAAGTCGGCCAGGGTTGAAACCTGCAGTAGGCTGTGAAACAGACCGCTGTCACGGATATATATCTTGGGTGCTTTGACCTGACGTTTTTTAAGGTTTTCAAACCACGGCGGCAAAACCCGAACCATGTAAGCACCGGTAAGAATATCGAGATATCGCCGCGCCGTATTTTCAGCAGTGCCAAGAGCTCGGGCAAACTCCGCTGCATTCCACACCTGCCCATGGTAATGGGCCACCATCGTCCAGAATCGCCGAAGGGTTTCAGCGGCAATGGTGATTCCAAGCTGGGGAATGTCTCTTTCAAGAAACGTTCGGATAAAACCTTCACGCCACTGAGTACTGTCAGACTCAGAATCGGCAAGAAAGGATTTGGGCAAACCACCCCTTATCCACAATCGATCGAGATGCTGCACCCCGACTTCCCAAAGTTGAAAACCCGCCAGATCAACGAATCCGATCCTTCCGGCCAGAGATTCCGAAACACCCTTGACCAAATACGGCGATGCCGATCCCAACAACAGAAATCGGGCATTCCGGCCAGATCGATCCACAAGTACCCGGAGCAGCTCGAATAGCTCCGGCTTTCTTTGAACCTCGTCTATTATCACCAGGCCGGATAGATCCTTCAACGCCTGCATAGGAGCAGAAAGGCGCTGGATATCAATGGGATTTTCCAGGTCAAAAATTGTGGTCGGCTCTTGTTCAGCGATGAACAATGCCAGGGTGGTCTTGCCGCACTGCCGCGGTCCGAGCAGGGCAGTGACAGGGTGTATCTGAAACGAAGCTTCGATTTGACGGATGGGTTCTGGTCTAGGAATCATGTGGCCATATTATATCTTGAAATTCCTCATGTCAACTGCCGATTTTCAATAAAGTATGGTATGCATAAAAAAGCCCAGTAGCGTTTACTGGGCTTTGATAGTCTTAATGGCGCCCCCAAGGGGATTTGAACCCCTGCTGCCAGCGTGAAAGTCCGCTTAACTCAATTTTGAATTCTCAATAAAATCATTAATTTATAATTATACCAAGATTTTATTGAGGGAATATTTGCCCGAATTTGTCATAATAAGTGACAATAGGCCACAATTTGTCCAACAAAATCCCCGCAAAACATTTAGCCTCATAATCCTTGATGACTGTACACAACTGTGTGCTGTAATCAAAATAAAGTTTCGCCCTCACCCTCCCCTTCCATGGTTATTTCTATCCGCATTTTTTTGCATTCTAAAATTTTGGCGTATTATTTTCAAAAGACCTAACATTTACTTATTGATTCGAATGTGATACGATTCACATATCTTATAAATATTAATCATTTCAGATAGTTGTTTTCGTTGCAAGTTATCACCAAGCTGCAAGCCTTAAAACGAAATTCATCAGATTGGTGAATTTTGCCGAAAAAGCAACCTGATTCCTGGCCCAAACAACTCTCTTTGGTTCCTTTCCTAAAATTGGAAAGAATTGCAGTTCTTTTTCCACCATGTTATTATGATGTATCTGCAGAATATCATTTGAAGATTCAAGAGAAAATAAATCTGTCTCGAATATAATCGAAACATAACAAATCAGGGAGTAAACCCTATGTGATGTATTAAGGTTCATGCATAGTATTTAATCTATTCTTAGTTTTTTGAAACAGACCGTGTTAAAGAGGTTCAAAGGCTTAGCACTGGTTCATATGTGAAGAAACCATATACTTTGGAAAAGATTGGTTTTGCTGTGAAAACTGAAATAGAAAGGTTAACATCATGAATTTAGCAAAATTACCACGAAGACGTTACACGGAAGGACCGACACCGGTTGAGAAACTGCCCAAGCTTTCCGCTGAACTCGGTGGGCCAACCCTTTATGTCAAAAGGGATGATCTTCTTGGCCTTATGGGGGGTGGCAACAAAACCAGGAAACTTGAATTTATAGTGGCTGATGCACTATCCCAGGGTGCTGACACGCTGATAACCTGTGGAGCGGTTCAATCCAATCACTGCCGCCTGACACTTGCTGCTGCGGTAAAAGAAGGGATGAAATGCAGATTAGTGTTGGAAGAACGTGTTCCAGGTAGTTACAACCCTGAAGCCAGCGGAAACAATTTTCTATTCCGGTTATTGGGGGTGGAAAAGATAAAAGTGGTGCCTGGCGGTTCTAATATGATGAAAGAAATGGAAGATGAGGCCGATGATGTGGCCAATGAAGCGCGGAAAGCCTATATTATTCCGGGAGGTGGATCAACACCGATTGGAGCAACTGGATATGTGGCTTGTGCCGAAGAGATCCTCGGCCAAGCCTTTGAAAAAGGACTTGGAATTGACCACATTGTTTGCGCCAGCGGGAGTGCGGGAACCCACGCAGGGCTGGTTACTGGATTTTATGGAAACAACAGTAATATACCGGCTATCGGGATTAATGTCAGCAGAACGAAAGATACGCAAGAAGAATTGGTGTATGATCTTGTGCAAAGGACCGCATCACATGTCGGGATCAAATCGAACATTCCCAGGGAAGCCGTTGTCTGCTTTGACGAATATGTCGGTCCGGGCTATTCCCTTCCCACCCCTGGAATGGTCGAGGCGGTCAGATTGCTTGCCACGACCGAGGGAATTCTTCTTGATCCCGTCTATACTGGCAAGGCTATGGCTGGTTTAATCGATTTGATCCGCAAGGGATATTTCAGTAAAGATGAGAATGTACTTTTTGTTCATACCGGTGGATCTCCCGCAATATATGCGTATATTCCTGATATCTTGTGCGATGTTTAGGGTAAGGAGGACTACCCGATTGGAAGCCTTTTGTGCATCATCCCCAACCACTCATGCCTTACAGCTGCCCTGTTTTCCAAATACCATGTCGTCGAGAAAGAGAAAATCATAAACGAATGGGTCCCGATGAGGGGTTGCTGACGGTTTAAAACCGTTATAATCAGGGTATCGGGGTTACTCGACAGAAAGTGCGGCAATGGCTTCAATTTCTATTTTAAACCCGAAGTGAAGTTCCCTGCTAGGAACCACGGCACGGGCGGGCCGGTGCTCTCCGAAAAACCGGGCATAAACGCTGTTGACTCGATCCCAGAGCTCTATATTCGCTATATAGACCGTTGTTTTAATGACCCTGTCCATATCGCTGCTCGCAGCTTTCAGTATTTCGGCCACATTCTTTAAGGCTTGCTCTGTCTGTTCCTCTATGGCTCCAAGGCACTTTTCTCCTGTCTGTGGATTGATCGGTAGTTGACCGGACACAAAGACCAGATCATTATGCACGATCGCTTGGGTATAGTGACCTGCCGGTTTTGGTGCCTTTGGGGTTAAAATTGACTTCATCAGAGGTATCCTCCTTTTTCATTTGCATGTTTTTATTTGCATCATAATGTTTCCATCAATCTTGTCGGGTGAAACCGGGATCATAATTTTAACATTTTTTCGGTCGTTTTTAATCCATGCCCCGTAAATACGGAAACAATAATTTCATGATATTTTGATTTGCGCAAATATTTACTTACTCCCGCCGTTGCCGCAGCAGATGTCGGTTCAATATAAAAACCTTTTTTACAAATTTCTTTCAAGGATTCTTTAATTTCAGAATCATCTACGACGATAAAATCTCCATTGCTCTTTTCAACTGCCTCAACAATCTGTTTTCCTCTAATCGGGTCGGCAATTGCGATTCCTTCTGCAATAGTATCTTTTTTGTTAATCTTAGGCACTTTTTTCAAATTCTCTTTGAAAGCGGTGTGTAATGGCGCACAGTTTATGGCTTGAACAGCAACAATTTTAGGTATTTTATTTATAATTTTTGAATTGAAAAGCTCATTAAACCCAATATATGCACCTAATAAAAGCGTTCCGTTTCCAACAGGCAATATAATGGTGTCAGGGGATTTCCATCCCAGCTGCTCACATATTTCAAATGCAAATGTTTTTGTTCCATGGAGAAAAAAAGGATTCCATGAATGGCTCGCATAGTAGATTTTTTGAGCTGCTTTTAAAACAGCATTTGAGGCATCTTCCCTGGTACCCGGAACCTTGTTTAATTTTGCTCCGTAAAATTGTATCTGTGATAATTTTCCAGGTGCAGTATCTTCGGGAACAAAAATATTGCAATCAATATCAGCCTTTGCACAGTAGGCAGAAATTGCACATCCGGCATTGCCTGAAGAATCTTCAACAACCTGTTTTATTTCCAACTCTTTTATTTTGCTCACAAGAACAGAAGCTCCCCTGTCCTTATAAGAACCGGTCGGGAATAATTGATCCTGCTTGATTAATACAGGCCTGCCATGAAAAATCACCTCAATTATTGGTGTAAAACCTTCATCAAAGGAAACGATATTCTCATCATTTTTAATGGGAATTGCTTCTCTGTATCGCCACATTGTTGGTTTTCTTCTTTCTATCTCTTCTAAATCAAAAACCGGCTCAAACTCAATATCCAGAATAGAACCGCAATCGCACTTCCACCTTGGAACATCCAGCGGATAAATTGCTTTGCATTTCCTGCATATAAATTGGTTCATGGTTTCTCCTTAAATATTTGGGCCGTTTCGAGGAAGCTAATTACTCTTTTTCACGAACCAGGGGGCTGACTCGATTGCAGGGAATATCAGATCAAAAATATCTTGGCGGGATTCAGGACAGTATGTAATGTTTCATGGGCGTACCCTTGGCTTACGTCCGGCTTCCCTGATGGCTGCCCTTGTAAGAATAAGCAAAGGATCAAAAAAAGGAACTTGCAGGTCTTCGGGTCCCATCGCCAGTGGGACTTCAGTGCAGCCGGCAATAATTCCTTGAGCCCCTTTTTTTATAAGACTGTTGGCAACTTCCAGCAACTCCATTCTTGCTTTTTCACGGCGGTCACGTACCTGGGTAGCCTTTATCTTGTAGATGCCGGCCATGACCTTGTCCTGATCCGATTTGCCGGGGACGATTGTGGCAATTTTGTTTTGTTCTAGCCGCTTCTGAAATAAACCGCCCTGGACTGTGCCGGTCGTGGCCAGTAAGCCGACAACTTGGATTGGGGGATTGACCTTATCGATGGCTTCGGTTACTACGTCGAAAATGGAAAGAATTGGAATATCGATTTGCCGGCGTAGCTCGTCCAAATAAAAATGAGCTGAAACGCAGGGGATGATGATAAAGTCGGCTCCGGCTTGAGTTAGGCTGCGGGCACCATCGAGCATGATCGGCACCGGCGACTCGCCGTTTTCACAAATGGCCGCCGTCCGGTCAGGAACCTTGGGATTGCAATCTACGAGCACCCGAAGGTGATCCTGGTCTTTTTCAGCCGGGGTGTTCTTGATGATCTTATCGAAACAATCCAGGGTCGCTTCCGGTCCCATGCCGCCCAGTACGCCGATGACCTTTTCTGCCATTTCCTCTCCTTTTACCTTTTCTGCCATTTCCTTTCCTGGGGGACAAAGGGGTCTTAAATTAGAATCTTGCTGAGGAAGTCTTTTGTGCGCTCGCTCTTAGGGTTGATGAAGAATTCTTCGTCCGTGCCCCTTTCAATGATCCTGCCTTCGTCCATGAAGATAATCTCGTCGGCCACTTCCCGGGCAAAGCCCATCTCGTGGGAGACCACGATCATGGTCATTCCTTCCTTAACCAGGTCAATCATGACTTCAAGCACCTCGTTGATCATCTCAGGGTCCAGAGCTGAGGTCGGCTCATCAAACATCATGTAATCCGGTTCCATGGCCAAACTGCGAGCGATGGCCACGCGCTGCTGCTGGCCACCAGAGAGATTGGCCGGGTACTCGCCAGCCTTTTCAGGAATGCCCACCCGCTCCAGAAGTTCCATGGCCTTTTTCTCAGCCTCTTTCCTAGATTTCCCGAGTGCCTTCATTGGAGCTAGAGTGATGTTGCGCAAGACTGGCATGTGAGGATAGAGTTCGAAGCGCTGGAACACCATGCCGATTTTTTGTCGCAGCTTATACAAATCGGTCTTAGGGTCGCTTAAGGATATGCCATCGATGATGATCTCCCCTTGCTGATAGGGCTCCAACCCGTTGACGCAACGCAGTAGCGTACTCTTGCCCGAGCCACTCGGACCGCAGATAACCACGGTTTGGCCGCTATGAATGACTTCGTTAATGTCTGTCAAGACTTTAAAATCACCGTACCACTTGCTGATGTTATTTATCTCAATCATAATATGCCCGTCTTTCTACCTTTTTCCTCGAAATGAAGCGAAATTCTCGAACTGATGAAACAGAAGATGAAAAAAACCACGGCTACAAAGCCAAAGAGCTGGATTGAGCGTACTTCCAGGTTATCCACAATGGAGGTGCGCCTGACGAATTCCTGCAAGCCGATGACAAAGGCAAGACTGGTATCCTGGAAAGTGACGATAGACTGGGTAATTAAACTCGGCAGCATCCGCCTGAAGGCGATGGGAATCAGAACGTGGCGGACTGTCTGGGAATATGTCAGTCCGGTGGAGTAGGCGGCGTTGATCTGGTCTTTGCTTATAGACTGATAGCCGGCCCGAAAGATCTCTCCGAAATATGTTGCCTCGAAAATAATGAATGAGATGACCGCCGAGGTGAAGGGGTTCAGGGGCCGTCCCGCGATAATCGGCATGACGAAATAAAACCAGAATATGACAAGAATAAGGGGGATGTTGCGGATTAAGTTGACGTATAATGTGACCGGGTAGTAAACCCATTTATTCCGCGAGATCCGACCCAGGCCGACCAGCATACCGAGGACGATGCCACCGGCCAGGGCGAAGCAGGTCAGTTGGAGGGTCACACCAAAGCCGCCTATCAGGTACGTGAGATTACTAGTGACAGCATCAAACACGGCTACCTCCCGATCATGCCGGGTATCTTGAATTTGGATTCAATGATGTCCATAAACCGAACCACGGTCATACACAGGACCAGGTAGATGAACATCGCGCCGGTGGTCGCCTCAAGGCCGTGGAAGGTTTCAGCGTCGATGCGATAACTCATAAAGGTGATTTCCGCCACACCGATGGTCATGGCAAATGAGGAGTTTTTGAAAATAGTCAGAAACTCTGTGGTCAGGGGCGGAAGAATGATTCTCAAGGCATAGGGAATAATGACGTAGCGATACATTTGATATTGGGTCAAGCCCGTGGATAAAACGGCCTGGTACTGGTCACGGCTGATGGAAGCGAAGCCGGCCCGCATGTGTTCAGCCACCCGGGAAGCAGTGTATATCCCCAAAGCCAAGATGGCCATGTAATAGTTAAGGCCGATTATCTGATTTATCTGACGTCCCAGGTTTTCCCCAAAGATCATTGGCCCGGCATAGTACCAGAAGAAGAGCTGGACCAGGAAGGGGATGTTGCGGAAAACTTCGGTATAGGCGGTTGCAATAAAGCGCAGCCAACGCCACGGTGTAACCCTCAATGTGCCGACAAGAATGCCCAAAAAAAGGGCGATGATCCATCCCAGAAATCCGATCTTGAGGGTAAGCCAGATCCCTTTTAGCAACCATGCTCCGTACGGGTGCCGCCACAGTACACTCCAATCGAAATCGTAAGCAAAGCCCATCAAATCACTCCAAGCCAGGTTTGGAAAAGAAAAGAGGGAGGCCTTCAGGCCTCCCTCTCCAACCAGTCTACTTCTTCCACCATCCGTCTGAAATAGGATAAACCATCATCTCAAGGTAGTCCTTATAGGCCTGGGACATGGGGATGGGGACAACACCCTTGGGACCCATCCACTTGTCGTAAAATTCATAAAACTTACCGGTCTTTATCGACCAGAGGATGGTGTTGTTGACAAAGTCGCGGAAGTCGGAGTTGCCCTCTCGTAGAATGTATGCATAAGGTTCGTAAGCGATGGCAAAGGGAACGGTCATCCATTTGCCCGGATTCTGGTCCTTCATGCGCAACCCTTCCAATAGGCTACGGTCGGTTGAGTAGGCCTCGATTTTACCGGTCCTTAAGGCCAGCATGCCCTGGGGGTGGGTTTCGGTGACGACAATATCCTTGGGCTTGAACTTTCCTTCTTCTACCAGTTTCTCGACAGCCCTCAGGTTTGTCGTGCCCCGGGCGGCCCCTACCCGCATGCCGTTAAGATCCTCGATTTTTTTGATGCCACTGTCTTTAGCCACCAGGAAGGTCGTTTCTGAGAAGAAGAAGATCATACTGAAGTCGGCCTGCTCCTCGCGTTTCTGGGTGTAAGTGGTCGAGCCCATCTCTACGTCAACAGTGCCGTTGACAACCATGGGAATGCGTGTCTTGGGCGTTACCGTGAAGGGCTTTATCTTGATCTTCTTGCCGAAGCGTTTGCCCAGGTTTTCGGCCAGCAAACCGGCCATGTCCACGGAGAAACCAACATGTTTACCCACCTTGGGATCTACAAAAGCAAAGGGGATCGAGCCTTCCCTGAAACCCAGTTTGATCTCGCCCGTCTTTTCGATCAGATCCATTGTATCATCGGCAAGAACCGGTGCCGACAGCATACCAACCAAAAAAAGAACAGATAATCCTAACAGTATAAATTTTTTCATGATTTTTGCCTCCTTTTTTGTTAGATTTCCAACGGGTTAAATTTCATCTGGCCAGCATACCATGCTGACCACTTGCACGAACCGGTTTAAAACTTAGATTTTTGAAAATAATAGACTCCTCGGCATTCTTGCGAATCTTCAATGCTTTTATATATTCATTATATTTATGGGGGGTTTAACCGTCATACGTCAAGAAAAAATTAAAATTTTAAGAGAAAAAGAAATAAGTTGACAGCAAAATATGAGAAATAACCTACTTGTTTTTAGGGATGTTGGTTGCCAAGGAAGCGATCATGAACAGGGTAGTTGCTTTGAAATGACCGATATTTCACAATTTACACGGTTACCGGTAAGATAAGGCAATGGGAAAAAGGCAACACCGATAATTGCCTTGAGCGCCCATGCACTTCTAAAACATGGTCAAAAAAGTCTTGATGTCGGCTGTACCGTCCATCTGGCCAAACCGATAAAAAGGCGGAATTGTTGGCTGCTATTGAAAAGTATGCCCTTTAAGTTGTGATTAAAATCGTCACTCCGGGACCTGGAGATATCTGCAATTTATCCTCAACTAATTGATATTATATGGTAATGTGATAAGCATTACGTATCTATCAAAGCCTACCTTCTGACATATTTCTACAAGTTTTTAGCATCGAATTTAAATAAAATATCCATCAATTTCATAAAGTTAATATAATGGCTTAAATTGCGAATACCGGCCTCATTATATTGTAATAAATCCATAGTAAATTCGAATAGATAGTTATATGTTGTAATCGCGGCTACCGGCCTGTCTTTTTTTAACTGTTTGAAAAAACACCATTTATTTTTTTTAAAATCCCCGCAAAAAAAAATCGGGAAATCAGCCTTTGGCTAACCTCCCGATTTAATTAATTTATTTGGCGTCCCCAAGGGGATTTGAATGCACCCGAGGCGCATAAACCCCTGCTGCCCCGACATAAAGTCGGGATGTCCCCCGAAGAGCGGGATCTTCGACTGGCCCCAAAAACAAAAAAGCCCGGTAACGTTTACTGGGCTTTGATAGTCTTAATGGCGTCCCCAAGGGGATTTGAACCCCTGCTGCCGGCGTGAAAGGACTTCAACACCACCTTGATATACCTGAATTCACAGACTTATATACTGCATCAGACGCATAGGATGCATTAGACGCATAGCGTTTTGTATCCGCTTTTGTATCCGGTTCAGCATCTCCCTTAAAGCATCCATCAATTATATTGACTGACCATCCCCGAGGCGATCTTTTAAAGTTTGATGATGTTAGCCGGTTGTTAAGGGATGTTGGCCGAGCATTAAGCCTTCTTGGTAGCAGGGAAATAAAGGTTGAGATTAAGGGTGACGATGTTGTTTTCACCTTAAAAGGAGATTAACCGTGTATAAACTCATCATTAGAAAGTACGCACAGGGTTGGACTTGGAGGTTCTTTCGTAACAACCTATGTATTGCCAAGTCAGGAAAGGGGTACGCTAATAACTACAACGCCAGGAGGGCGTTTTCGAACTTTATGACGGCTTACACCCGTAATGATTATACGATAGAGATCGTGAAGTCGAACCGCAAGGTTCCTTAAAAGCCATTTTGGCCGCTTAACTTCACTTAACCCATCTTTGTAGGTTAAATT
>JAFCZV010000331.1 GCA_019314155.1 Deltaproteobacteria bacterium | reverse complement strand
AACGGTGATAGATCTTTTACCGGTGCAAAGTTCATTTACTGTCCTACGACTGACACCCATAGCAGAAGCTAGCTGCCCTTGATTAATTCCCAAAGGCACCATAAATTCCTCAGTGATCATTTCACCAACACTGACGGGTTGACGTTTGGTTAAAATCATTTTACACCTCATTTGTATGTATGATTATCAAGGTAAATGTCATCCGCCTCCCCGCGTTCATCATCCCAAATAAAAATAATACGCCATTGATTATTCACACGTATGGAACATTTATCCTTTAGTTTGCCAGATAGTTTTTCAAAATGATTGCTGGGTGGACTTCTTAGATCAGCATCACTCGTTGCATCATCCAGCAGTTGTAGCTTCCTAAATAATCGTGAACGAATGTCTGCGGGTATTTTTTTGGACTGAAAGTCCTCTACGAAAAAATTTCGCAGCCAACTATCACAAAAATTTTTAATCATAGCCACGCTGTAACGCGCAAGGTTACAAAAAACAAGCGGTAAATTTATTCTTTTAATTTAAATCGAGCGCCGAACCGCCAAATTCAGCGGCGGCTTTTACGCCGTCCGCTGGAATGGCTTATGAATTTTTCTTTTTTCTTAATGTTTTTATGTCAAGTTCATCCTTTTCTCTGCCAGTTGACATTTTATTCTTGATGAGCTTGTCTAAAGATATAACAGGTATCTTTAAGCCTTCGACTTCAATTATAATTTTATCCTCATCGGCTTCTTCATATGTAACCCCATCAATCTTTGTTATGATATTAATTCTACGAGGAATCACACCAATCTGGAAAATGATGCCTTCCGTTGAAAAATCATCAATTTTAATTTGGTCAAGAGGAGCACCGAACCGTGCCAATGCCTTGTATAATTTTCTTGAATTAATATCATTTGGTTTTACCCAAATATCAATATCCCCAGTGGCTCTCGGATATCCGTGCGTCCCTAAAGCATATGCACCGACTATCATGAAATCAACTTGTTCTTCTGACAATAGTTGTAACATCTCTTTGTAATCTTCGTTTAACATCTTGTCCCCTTACAAATGCCCAAGTGTCTTTTGTAATTTCCCAAATCATTGAGATTAATTCATGCCTTTCCGCTCGAATATACCTATCGTCTATATCTTCATCCATAGTTATTCTTTTTACCAATTTTCTGTTCATGTTCATTTCAAAATTTTCTCCAGTATATTTTAGAATTTATAACCCTGCGCTTCACCAGCGGCGGTTTTTTGCCGTCTGCGTGAAAGCGCCTTGTTCGTTAGGCGCGAATTTGTTCCAGCCGACATCACTAATATATCAGTGGAATAAGTTTTTTTGTTTTCTTGGCGTAATCTCTAAATTCATCTCCATACTTCCTCTCGAGATATCTATCGAGAGTCGGAATGATATTGAAGACAAAATTCACTGCCATTATCAATGGTATAAAGAACATGCTAAGGCTATGAGTTACCATAGCAAATCCAGTGAAAAGAACGATATCTCCGAAATAGTTGATATGCATTGACAAGCTAAAAAATCCTTCGGTATAAAGTCGCCCTTTGTTTACCTCTTTCAATTTCCAAACATGCCTAGAATATTCAGAATGAGTATTGATATAGGAGCCTGAGGAATATAGCAAAATACCGATTACCTCAACAATACCCACAACCTGTTTGTTGTTTCCTCCTACCTTGGCAAAAGCATAAAGCGCAAATGACATCACGATTGAAATTGTTATTGTTTCCAACCAGGTCCATTTGCGTTTTTGGAAAACCCAGACAGTAATCTGAAGTCTCAAGAAGTATATAATCAAACAAGAGGCTATTAGTATACGGCGTAAAAGATCACCGGAAATTTGATACGGTTTCAGCCATGCAAATGAATGTGAATTGCCCATAAACATGAGCAATATATCCATGGAAACTATAGGAAGAACGCAGGTAGTAAAAACCGATTTGTGCCAAAAAGAAGGATCATACTGGTCTTTAAAAATCATTTGTATTTCTTTACAATTTTATAGGTGCCTAACGAAGAAGTCACCAGCAGGAGGGACGAAGATATTAAAAAAGACTATTAACGAAAAAATGGTGAATGATAAAGTGCGCCGCCTCTTTCTGTCTGGTGCACTGACAGGTTCGAATCCAATTTAGGCGGATGCTCTCTGTAATCTTTCAGCGATCCAAATTTTGATAATTGATTGGCGGGGCACTCCAAGACGCTTTGCTTCCTTATCCAAACGATGAATCATCCATACCGGAAAGTCTACATTAACTCTTTTTTGCTCTTGTCCAGGTCTTTTTGCCTTTGACAAATCTAAAAACTCGGTAATATTTTCTCTATTATCAAATTTTTTATCTAAATTCTTAGCTTTCATAAATATCTACCTCCTCCGTACGGGCACAGCGAACGGAAATAATTCTAATTTTATCATTACGATAAGTTACAATAGCGGACCAAGACTTTGGGTCAATTTGACCAATTACAATACACCTTGGTTCATCAATGGTTTTTGCTGGGATTACAATTTGGTCGGGATCATCCCATAATGCTTTCGCTTCAAAAAAATCAATCCCGTGCTTTTTCTTGTTACTTTTGCTTTTTCGGTTATCAAATTCAAATTCCATAACAATATATTTAATATACCAATTGTCAATCAAATAAACATATGATTTCGAACGTGCTACTCACCTGGCGAAGTGGAGCGGAGCATCGATCATCGAAGCAATACCCTTATACTAAAATCTCAGGAAACCGGGCTTCTTGAATCCCGCCTTTTTGCGGGAAATACGACCTTTCAGGTCGTGTCAATCCTTATAGGATATGTGTTCTTCTGTATAATTTGCATTCACAACCTTGATTAAAAATGCCACCCGTAATTGTTTTAAATCAGGGTCGTACTCGATTTCATCCAGAATCCATTTAAATTTTTGCTGCCGGATATTCCTTTTCGTTCTTTGCCTTGTTCTCAAGACCGGTGTTATACCAGCTAAAATTATTTTCTGCTTTTGGATCGGTGGCCACCATAACGTCGGAGGTGTCTGCCGCGATATGGAGAAAGGGGAGTTGAAATATTCTATCGCTGTGATCCCGGCCGGCATATTGTTTCACCGCATCATGCACGGTCTGGTTTTTCTCGTGCTTCAGCTCCATAGTCATAATGGGGGGGCCGTTTGCCTCCTTTGATGATCAGTTCGGGGATAAAAGTGATTCTAATGCCGGTTGGCAACACTCTCGCTGGAGCGGGGTTTTGGATAATAGAGTTTAAACTCCAGCCCCCGCACGGTGAGGCCATGCCAGATGATCAGCCACAGGGGGAAAATCCGCAGTTCATCCTTTAAGGCCTTGAAAATTTCATCCCTGGCGTCGGTTCCGCAATCCGTTTCCAGACTTTCAAAGGTCTCTTTTTGAGTCGCCTTAAGAAAGGCGATCAGATGGTCCTCGGCAAAATAGTATTCCGTGTCAATAATCTCATCCTGCTCAAGCAGTGAATACTGATGTTCGCGGATGAGATAATCCGCAATATGACGTTGGAATTTCTTTTCCGGGCCTTCAAACATAGTTTTACCGCGAATAAAATCGGGGGCCTACTGTGCTGCGAGAAACGTCTTATCCGGAGGTTTTTTTCCTCAAAGACATTGCTTTTTGACTGATTTCTTCAATACTCAGATCTTCATACAACCCTTGACGCCATTTGGTGTAGTCAAATGGCTCCCTCTGGATAAGGGCGATAAATCGCTCAGCTTCAACGTCCCCAAGATGTTGTGTTAAAATTTGAATTCCTTTTACCTTGATTTCGGTGTCAGTTATCATAATAGCACCTCTTTGATAAAACCGATTGGATCTGTGATTAGTATGTTTTGAATATGTATTGCTCTTTTCAAAATTTCATCATCTGTGCTCAAAAAGTATTCCGCTTCTGCTTTGATAGCGCAAGCAATATGCAAGGAGTCCATTTTCTTAATCCCATGTTGATGTACTCGGGTGGCGATATCTATAACTTTTTCATCCTCTTCTATGTCTGTTTTAGAATACGCCCGCCACCTTGCAATTTGCTCACGCCTCTCTTGAAAAGGGTTCCTGCTGTTTTCAAAATCCAGCATGTATGACCATGCAAGCTCAAGTCTGCCTTGAACGATTCTTTCCTGAATATCCAGCTTGGCCTCTGTCTCAAGCTTAATCCGCAGTTGCTTCTGGTCATCAAAAGGCCGGTTGAAACAGCAGTTGTCAAGATATATCTTCATTGTATAGCCTAGTATATCCTATATTTCATTATTTTTCCATTCTTGTAAATTATAAGCGGTGTACGGGTGTCCTTTGCCGTTTTGCGGGCTTTTTGAGCGGCCCGTTGCAAGGCCGCTTCAACCCTGGCGAGATCGGGGTCTTGAATTATTTTTTTTGTTGTGGTCATCGATTTTTTCCCTCATCAATCAGTTGTGGGCTTTCGCCTGAATTATCATACAACACCCAGGCATCAACCAAGTTTTTATAGACATTATGAAAGTTATTCCATCCTTTGTCAAACCGGCGACGGATAACCGGTTCATCCACATTGTGACCGCCTTGGGCAACACGAATCCTCACCCGTTCCACAGCGATTTCCACGTCCGGCAGACTGAGAAAGATTAGATAAAACAAAGGGGTCACCCTTTAACGGGCTGTTGCCCAAACCGGAATTCCAGATCCGGTCAAAAATTCTCAGCCAGATTTTGTGACGCAGAACATCTAAATTCGAAAAGATAATTTATGCTGTCCGTTATTGATTCTTTGAAGTAGAAAAATAGCTCCTGAAGCCTCAAATAGGCTCTCGATTGTCCGGGTTTGGCCTGAACCATACCCAATGCAGGAGCCGGCTCTTTGATATGTCGAACTAGGGTCATAATATTCTGTATGCTGGAAGTGAGGTACTCCTGAATTTGAACTCGCCAGAGTTTACGCCATCGTGCTCGTTTATATCCGTAGCGGGTACCGCGAGCATATGACCTTTCCATCAGATGCTGCCGGGTTCTGATATCCCTTTTAGCTTCTCGGCTATTTGCTCGGTCAACCATGAAATCTAAGTCATTCTGTCTGATATGCCGCTTAAGCGTTCGACCGGATTTGGCCTTGGTACACTTTGCTTTAAGCTCGCAACTGTTACATGTGTTGGCTGAAGCGATATACTCATAATGTTTGCGCTTTTTAAAATATTTCCGTCTTTTCAGAATTTGGCCGGCCGGACAGATGAAGATGTCATTTGCAGCATCGTAGCTAAAGGCTTCTTTGGGGAAGATGCCTTTTTTAGTACCGGTATTTTTCTGAGTCTGTTCCAGGGAATTAATATGTGCATTAATTCCTTGGTCTTGGCAGGCCAGATAATTTTCGATGGTACCGTACTTGCTGTCGGCCACAGCAGTTTCAACTTTTCGTTCGGTATTTTTTTGATGGCTGTCTATTAAAGATTGCATGCGGTGAGCTTCATGCACCTCACCGGGGGTTACTTCGGTCGCGGTAATGATTTCACATTTTTCATCAACCCCTCTGTGAACCTGATATTGAAGCTTGGACTTTCCTTTTCCGCGACGTGTTACAGAGGCATCCGGATCGGTGGTTGAAATATACTTTTTATTGGCAGTTCCAGATTTGGGATCATCACTGTCGGAAGATCTTTGTTCTTCTTCCAAGCGTGCTTCCAAAACTTGATAGCTTTTATTCAAATACCGCTTTAGCGATTCTTTATTTACGACAGAGTTGTTGGAAGCATCGGCCTGCACCATGCTGGAATCCATAAACAGTTTGCTGCCGTCAACGAGGCCGGCTTGAACACATTGCCAGACAATGCGCTCAAAAAATGCTTTAAAGGCCTTAACGCCCCAACGGACTCTGGCCTTGGAAAGCACGCTGTGATTGGGAATCTCATCATCTAAGTCGTAGTCCAAAAACCACAGCCAGTCCAACCGAAAGGGCAGTGTGGACATGAGCTCGCGTTCTGACCTGACGTTGTAAAAGATTAAAAGAAACATCAACTTTAATATTACAGGTGGCGGCACAGAAATATTACCATTGTAACCGTATTTGTCTTTTACTTCTTTGTAGACAAAATCGAAGTCGACCATATTTGATATTTTTCTGAGAATATGATTTTTGGGGATACGTTGGTTCAGATTGAATCTGGTGTAAAAAAGTTTTTCTTGAACTTGAGGCTGGTGTCCCATCATAAGGCGAAAACTCCTTTTGCGTTGATAACTGCCTAAATTATCTCAAAAAGCAGCCGTGAAGTCAAGCAAAAAATAGCCATTATTTTAAAATAGCCATTATTTTAAATTAATTCAAATAATTAACTGTGTTTTCGGGTATGGCCTTCATGTGCTTTATGGAATGCTGATAGATCTTCGATATGATTTGGGCAACAGCCCGTCAATGGGTGACCCCTATGTTTCCGGTTGTCCATATAACATATTTACCGTCATAGTCGTAAGTATTTATACGTCCAAAAACGCCTTGATTGGCTGTTTGTGATGAGTACACAGGATACTCACCAATGTTTGCCTTTAAATAATCTTTTGACATAACTCTTCCACGACTAATCTGGCAAATTTCACCAACTTGCCGAAACTCCACCCCTGCAGGACAAAGTTCATCAATCAACTTTTCTATTTTATTCACAGGTTTTTTTATATTCATTTTTTGCCCTTCGTTTTCTTTTCAAGCTGTTTCTGCAGGGTTTTGATGGTTTCCATATAGGCTTCTTCAACCGGCGAAAGTGTTTTTACCTGATATTTTCGGTATTCTTTTTCGGCTTTGGCAAGGGCTTTATCGTGGCTTACTTTGCCTGCATCCGTCAGCACCTTTTTATCAAAGATATCTATCATGCGATCAAGTTGAACAATCCAGTCCTGCATCTGCATCGGATCGTGGTTCATGGCTTTGACTTCTGCCAGATCAAAGTAGGCAGAGACGATATTATTCAGTACCTTTAGCTCTGGTTCTGTGAGGTAGTTTTTGGCGATGGCAATCTCTGTTTTGCTGACATCGCCGCCTGAAAATGAGAGCAAGCCCATAAACGGCTTGCCGGCATCAGCACGCTTTGCAATTACCTCGGCGGCGGTGTTGCCGTGTGCCGCATAGTGGAGCTTATTCTGTACCACCTTGAAAAAGGCGATGGATTCTTTGCCCTTTGGATTGTAATCCTGACTGGTTGCGAACAGG
>JAFCZV010000330.1 GCA_019314155.1 Deltaproteobacteria bacterium | reverse complement strand
GTTGGCGGCGTAACGACCTCAAATATCGGAATATCGTAATTCTCACCAATACGGCCAGCCGCCACACTTGAAGCTGTATTACAGGCCATTACGATGAGTTTTGCGCCTTGTATAAGGAGAAAATCGGTATTTTCCAGCGCGTATCTGACCACGGTTTCAGGGCTTTTGCTCCCATAAGGCGTACGAGCGGTATCGCCAAAATAGATCATGTTATAACCGGGGAGTTTCTCCATTAGAGATTTGACAACGGTAAGCCCTCCGATTCCTGAATCGAATATTCCTATCATATCATCCTTTTTGTTGATTTTTTATTCGATGCGATTATATTTACCTAAATTACGTTAATCTCCATGACCAAAATTGAGGCGCTTATATGGATTCGCAAAATCAGACTCCGGCCATGAACCAGAAAATATTCAATATAGGCCTTTCCGTGGAGACGGTTTCAGTATATCTGATATGTTGCAACCTCTCGGACAATGACATGGCAATCTCTTCGAAGAACCTTTCCGGCATGTGGAACGGTGCCGAAGCGTTGTTGCTTGAAGGCCTGAAAGATCTCGAAGAACAAAATATTCTCCGCAAGATTCTCTCTGACAGGGAAGGGAATAATATTTATAAATTTTTGGATGTAAAGCGCTGGAAGTCTTCATGAGTTTTTTGAAAGTTCTTGGGTGACATACGCTTTGATGGTGCTGTCAGGCGCATCCGTGCGAATGCCCGGACATAGCGAAGCCATGATGTGCCAGTTATTTATATCAACCAGTATACTTTTCAGAAACGGCCATTTTTTGCACATCCGGGGTTTAACCGGATGAATGGAGCACAGTCCGTCCCAGAATATGCAGTACCTATCCCTGCCCTGGGCCAGAAGCGGCCTCCCGTCCGAAACCTGACAGTATTTCTCAACAAACGTCTTGGGATCTGTGTTGATGCTGGCGGCAATCTTTTCAATCTCTTTTTCAGTTACAAAAGTTCCCCCGAATCCTTTGCAGCAATCCCCGCATTGCTGACATTTGAAAATATCTGTGGTTTTCATGTCGTTATATCGGATGCCGGCTCTTCATGGCCGTTTTTAAGGTAACTTGGTCAACATATTTCAGGTCACCGCCTATCGGGACGCCTGACGCTATTCGCGTCACTTTAACCGGATAATTTCCCAAACGTTGTGCAATGTAATCGGCGGTGGACTCGCCTTCGATATTTGTACTGGTGGCAAGAACGACCTCTTGGATCTTTCCTTGAGCGATTCTTGAGATAAGTTCTTTAATTCTGATGTTATCCGGTCCCACACCGTCCATTGGAGAGAGCACGCCTTCCAGGATGTGGTACAGTCCCGTAAAAGCCCCCGATTTTTCAATCGCCACCATATCTGCCGGCTGCTCCACCACACATAAAATGGAGGAATTTCTATTCCTGTCCCTGCAAATATTGCAAATTTCAGCGTCACTGAGTGAAAAGCACATGGTGCATAATCTTATTTTTTCTTTTACTTCCATAATGCTGTGGGCAAGATGATCCGCCTCCCTACGCGGCGCCCGGAGTATATGCATCGCAAGTCGATCGGCGGTTTTTTCTCCGATACCCGGAAGCTTGGAGAGGTTTTTTATCAATTTCCGAATTGATTCTGGATAATAACTCATAATGATTACTTTCAACCTGAAGTGTCTACATTAACCCCGGTATATTCATACCTCCGGTAAGTTTGCTCATCTCTCCGGAGACCATTTCCTGCGATTTTATTAAAGCGTCATTTATTGCTGCCAGTATCAAGTCCTGAAGCATTTCCAAATCATCCGGGTCAACAACTTCCTTTTCGATTTGAATGGATACCACTTGTTGCCTGCCGTTGGCGACAACCTTTACCATTCCGCCGCCCGAAGTCGTTTCAACCGTTTTTTTAGCCATTTCTTCTTGCAATTTCAACATCTTAGATTGAAGCTGCTGGGCTTGCTTCATCATCTTTCCCATGTCTTTCATTGAAATACCTCCTATAAAATTTTAACATCAACAACGTTGCCGTTGAAAATCTCTAAAGCATCGGTAACCAGAGGATGGCTTAAAGCCTCCTGTTTCAAACGGCCCGCCTGGCTTTTATTCCCCTGATGTTCCGGGTCTTTTATTTTTTTTGGCACAATAACGACATCCGTCTTTTTGCCGAAAAAATCACTGCACACTTTTTTGATAATCGCTTCATTCTTAGCTCGCAGGATCATATTTATATTAAAATGACTTCCGTTTACTTCGATTTCAATGCGATTATCGGCCAATTTTTTTATCATGGAGTTCTTCAGATTGGCTGCGAGAGACGGATGTTTTTCTGAAATGATCGATAAAAGTCTTTTCCATGTGCCCTTAATATTCTCATCTTGATCAACCGGTGTTTCCGGTGCTGAAGCAAAAGTCTCAAGGGATTCTGCAGTTCCTGTTGCCCTGTTTAATGTTGATTGTGAATCTTTCCTTTCATCCTGGGGAGTAGACCTGTTTTCAGTGACAGCAAAGTCGGTTTTGGTTTCATAAATATCTTTTCTAAGATTGTCGAGCTTTGCGATAAGAACATCCATGGGTAGCGCCGGTTTTGTCTGAAATATTCGGATAAAAACCGTTTCTATGGCAAGCCTTGGATTCGATGAATGCTCTATGGTAATCTCTCCTTTAAACAGCAGATCAAAAATCTGGTTCAAAAAAATTGTTGGGACCTTCTTTACCTGATCCAGGATTAAGTCTATTTCATGCGCCGGAATATCCACCAGTTTACGGTTTTTCTCCCCCATCTTGATGATCAACAAATTCCTGAAATGTTCAATCAGGTTTCCATACAGTTTTTTCATATCATGGCCTGCGCTGTAAACCTCATCCAGAATATCTAGAATCTCTGCAATATCTCCCCGTATGACAGCACCTGAAATTTTAAAAATAATTTCTCTATCGACGACCCCTAAAATATCGAGTACCTGGTCATGTGAAATCGTTCCTTTGGTGCATGACATGGCTTGATCCAAAAGACTCAGACCGTCTCTCATGCTTCCGTTTGCTTCCCTAGCAATTAACCCTAAGCTCTTAGGATCTATATTAAAACCTTCTTTCTTGCAGATCTTTTCCATATGTTCGGAAATCGATTCAACATTTATACGCCTGAAATCATGCCGCTGACATCTGGAAAGAATGGTTATGGGAATTTTGCGAGGCTCCGTAGTGGCAAAAATAAACATAACATGGGACGGCGGTTCTTCCAGAGTTTTTAAAAGCGCATTAAAGGCGGCGATGCTGAGCATGTGAACTTCATCGATAATA
>JAFCZV010000329.1 GCA_019314155.1 Deltaproteobacteria bacterium | reverse complement strand
ACAATGCTGCTTTCAACCACGCCGCCCCTCTGGGCCATACCGTGTATTTCACTCATGCGAACCGGGACATCCGCAAGAAGTGCGGATTCTCCGATAACCTTGGAGGCCAGAAGATTTCCCTGCCCTCCCACAGCCACAATGATTAATCTTGTTGGATTCATTTTATTACCGTCCGTTGTGGAATCTTTAAAAAACAGTTCCGTTTACCTCACCGGAAAAATCCGTTGGTAACCGGATAAAATTCTGATTGTCTATAAGATAGTATAAAATCTTCATGAGAAATTCAGGCATCATCCTTTAAGGGTAAAATAGCATGCTCCGGGCAAATCTGGGCACAGACCGTACAGCCCGAACACATGGCAGGATCGATTTTAACCCTGTTATCCTCAATGAAAAAAGCCGGGCATGCCAGCTCATTGATGCAGTCTTTGTGGTTTTTACATTTTTCACTGACAAAAAAAGACCTTCCACGTGGTTTCTTGAGAGCCTTGGCAAACAGCGTGCAGCCCTCCTTTGAAATAACCACCGAAACACCTTTAAAATTGAGGGCCTCTTTGATGGATTCAATACTCTTTTTAACCCGGTATGGCCGGATGACGGAAACATGCGGCACACCCACAGCCCTTACGATTTCTTCGATGGACACATGAGCATAGCCTTCCATGTCAAGCGCTTTCATATCGACCCCTGGATGATGCTGATGCCCGGTCATGGCAGTAATGCCATTGTCAAGAATAACCAGCGTAAAATTGTGGTTGTTAAAGACGGCGTTAATCAACCCGGGTATTCCGGTATGAAAAAAAGTGGAATCCCCGATAAAAGAAATGACCTTTTTGTCTGTTACCTTTGAAAAACCGCATGATGTCCCCACGGAAGCTCCCATACATATCAAAAAATCTCCCGCGGAAAGCGGCGGCATAAATCCGAGGGTATAGCAACCGATGTCCGTGGGACAAATGGTTTCCATGCCCTCTGCTGCCTTGTTAACCGCATAAAAAGTGGCCCTGTGGGAACATCCGGCACAGAGGCTGGGGGGACGCTGGGGAATTTCGGGAACATCAGAGAGATTGACACCTGCCACCGGTTTGTATGTCACGTCAAAATATGTGGCTAAACATTGTCTGACCAGTGCCGGGTTGTATTCGTAGAGACGTGAGAAAAGGTCATTCCCCTTACCATTTATGGGAAGCGTCAAACCTTCTTCCTGGGCAAATGCCTTGATGGTCTCTTCCATAAAAGGCTCGCCTTCCTCAACGACCAGCACCTTTTCACACCCTTTTAAAAAGTCTATGATCAAAACCCGGGGCATGGGGTGTGAAAATCCGACGCGGAATATTTTAACTTTGTCCGCGATATTCAGATCTTTCACAGCATCAAAAACATATTTGTAACTCACACCATTGCAGACAATTCCCCATGCGCCGTCCCCGGTGATAAAATTGTACTCAGACGTTTCGGAAATCGTTTCAGCCGTTTCTAATTTTTCAAGCAGTTTGATATGGAGATTTCTGGAAACTGCAGGAACCGGCACATAATTGAAAGGATCTTTTGTAAAATCACCTTTTGTTATGGGTGACTGTATATCGCCCAGCACCACGACCTCGGTGGAATGATTTATCCGGGTGGTGGTTCTGTAGATAACCGGCTGCTGAAGTTTTTCGGACAAATCGAATGCAAAAGCCACCATATCTTTTGCCTCCTGTGCGGAAGACGGCTCCAGCATGGGAAGGCCGGCAAGCTTGCTGTAATAACGGTTGTCCTGTTCGTTCTGGCTTGAAAACATAAAAGGATCGTCGGCTGTAAGAATCACCAGACCTCCTTTAACACCCAAATATGCCAGTGTCATAAGAGCATCGGCAGCCACATTCATACCCACATGTTTCATCACGCACATGCTGCGAACTCCGGAATTTGCAGCAGCGGCCGCCACTTCAAGCGCCACCTTTTCGTTGGTGCTGTATTCAAAATAAAGGTCGCCTTCTTGGGACATCTGAAAAAAATTCAGTGAAATCTCCGAAGAGGGTGTTCCCGGGTATGTTGTTGCAACAGCGACTCCGGCCTCGATGGCGCCCCTGGCAATGGCTTCGTTGCCTAAAAGGAGCATCTTTTGACCGGGATCCACGGCAAGTAGTTTGTGCATTGTTTTTTCCTTATGGTTAACTTTGTAATTTTAGACGACTTCATGTGTTTGTCAACGCGGCAGATTCGGAAAAATCGGCGCTCGCAAGGTTCAAATAATATACCGGCACAGCCGGCCGTGTAAAGAATTTTCTGCGAGCCAACAAGCAATTGAAAAAACTTTACAAATATCTAACCATGAATTATACTATTTATTTTCCTTAATATTATACAGCAATCAAGTAAATGGGTATGGAATATATTGTAAAATCGAATTTATCCTGAATCGAGGTTCGCGTGCAACATCAAATTATACTTGTTATTGCCACACGTAACAAAGGTAAAACAAAAGAAATTAAAGATCTTTTTAAAGATTTTCCGATTGATATTAAAAATATAGATGACTTTGGCCCAATCCCTCATCTGGAAGAAGACGGCGACACCTTTGATGAAAATGCATACAAAAAAGCGAGTTTCGCAGCCCGAATCCTCGGGTTGCCGGCATTGGCTGACGATTCGGGACTGACGGTGGAAGCCTTGAAAGGTGCTCCCGGCATTCATTCCGCGCGCTATGCAGGGGAAAACGCAACCGATGAACAAAGATATTTAAAGCTGCTCAGCGAAATGGAAGGAGTGTCCAACCGCAAGGCAGCTTTTGAATGCGTTATATCCATCGCCGTTCCAACAGGCCCTGCTCTGACATATGAAGCGCGCTGTGAAGGACTGATCACTGAAGTGCCTGCAGGTTCAAGTGGATTCGGATACGATCCCGTTTTCTACTATCCACCCTATAAAAAAACATTCGCTGAATTAACCAGACAAGAAAAAAACCGTGTAAGTCACCGGGGAAAAGCACTTGCCGAACTCAAAGATGAGTTTGACAAGGTCCTTATCTGGATCCGTCAAAATATGCCCGTGCAGGAGAAACGACACGGTTAACCCTTTGATGGGTGCAAACAAAATCGATAAATTTTGTAAAAAATTTAATTTTTAAAAAGTTATATTTGAAGGTTTCGTAAAAACACAAAAAACTTTTTACAAGTCCGTCATATTTTTTTCAATCAAAGTCATCGAGAAAAATGGGGAGTCAAATTTTATGATCGCAGATTTGATTAGAAAAAACAGAAGTTGCCGCATATTTTTCCAGGAACACATCGTGGATCTTAAAACCTTAACAGAACTCGTCGACCTTGCGAGACTCTCGGCATCGGCAGGAAACTTACAACCATTAAAATATATTCTTTCCGCCAATCCTCAAAAGAATGCTCTGATTTTTCCATGTCTGGGCTGGGCAGGCTATATCGAGGGCTGGCCGGGTCCCGGGGAAGGGGAAAGACCTTCGGGATATATCATTATTCTGAGTGATTCCCAAAAAGCCAATGATTATGTTGGATACGACTGCGGTATCGCCGGCCAGAGTATTCTTTTAGGCGCCAGAGAAAAAGGGCTTGCCGGCTGTATGATCGCATCGATAAAACGTCAAAAGCTCCGGGACATACTCAATATTGACCCCCTGTTTAAAATACCCCTCGTCATCGCAATCGGAAAACCCAAAGAAGAAATAGTAATCGAAGCCGTTGGCAGTGACAATGCGATCCGCTACTGGCGGGACAACAAGGGTGTTCATCATGTGCCCAAAAGAAAATTAAAAGATATTATCATCGGTTCATATTAGCCGGCAAACCCATGAAGACCATCAAACATAGCGTTAAAAAAACCGAGAATGGTAATTCATATCAAGGAGAATCTGCATGTTCCAAAAAAAGAAAGGTATAGATATTGCTGTCGATATTGGAGGCATCACAACTTTTGAAGCAGCAATGCGACTTTTTGAAAAGAGATTAGACGAAAAAAATCTATCGAGGATAAAGGAAATAAAACATTCTGAAATTGCTGTTAAAATAGCAAATTCAATAGCCATGTGTGAACCGGAAACTGTTTTTATCAATACTGGATCTGAGCCGGACAAAGCGTTTATCAGGGAGATGGCGTTGAAAAATGGAGAAGAAGCCAACCTCCCAATGGACGGACACACCATCCATTTTGATCTCAAAGATGAACAGGGAAGGATTATCGATCGCACCTATTATATCTCCAATGAAGGGGAAGATATCAGCTCTCTTGCCAACAAAATGGATCGGACAAAAGCCCTGATAGATATTCGGGACAAAATGGCAGGTATTATGCGCGGCAAAACTATGATCGTCGGATTTTATATGCGAGGGCCCATCGGCTCGCCGGCATCGAACCCGGCACTGGAGATCACCAGTTCAGCGTATGTATCGCACAGTGCTGAAATCCTTTACAGAAACGCTTTCTCTGTTTTCGACAAGGAGGTGGACAGACGGGGTCACTTTTACACCAATATCCACAGCGAAGGTCGGAACAGACCCGAAGATCTGCCCAATGCACGGGTATTCATGGATCGAAGTCATCAAACCACATACAGTTTTAATTGTACCTACGCCGGAAATACGTTGCTGCTGAAAAAAGGAAACCACCGGTTTTCCGTAGACAAAGCCGTGTATGAGAACAGAGGCAATGAGCTATCGGAACATATGTTCATTACCGGTATCGAAGCTCCTGGAGGCCGCATAACCTGGTGCACCGGTGCTGCACCCAGCGGATGCGGAAAAACGACAACCGCCATGGCGGGCAATCATTTTGTCGGTGACGACCTTACACAGATGTGGATCGATGAAAACGGCGGCATCCGATCCATCAACCCCGAATGCGGCATCTTCGGAATTGTCGAAGATGTAAACTGGGAAGGGGATCCGTATCTTATGAAACTCCTGCGGGAACCCGGAACAGAAGTTATATGGTCGAATCTCCTCATCGATGAAAACGGCGTCCCCCACTGGACCGGAAATGGAGAAGACCCTCCCCTTCGCGGAAAAAACTTTCAAGGCGCCTGGGAAAAAGGGATAACCGATGAAGATGGAAAAGAGATACCTATATCTCACCCCAATTCAAGATGCACCTTAACCTCATCTGCCCTGGCAAATTATTCACCCATGTCGGAGGATCCCAACGGCGTTGAAACACGCGTGGTGACATACAGCGGTAGAGACAGTGACACCATGCCGCCGGTCTGGGCGGCTCAAAGCTCGGATCAAGGAGTCGTCATCGGTGCCTGCATTGTGTCTGCGGCAACGGCCACTGAAGTCGGAGCAACCGGAGTCAAACGGGCCCCGTGGGCCAATGCCCCTTTTATCCCCGGATCCCTGGCAGAATATATGGATGCTCAATTTAAATTCTTCGGAAATGATAAAATAGCCCAAGACAAAAAACCTGTAATGGCAGGATTAAATTATTTTCTTACGGATCAAGCCAGAGGCGGCACTTCCAGCAAGTTGATCGGAGAAAAAAGGGATGTAAAAGTCTGGCTGGCCTGGCTGGAAAGACTTGCGCACAATGAAGTCGATGTGATCAAAACCCCCGTAGGAAATCTGCCAGCAGTTTTCTCTGTACATAGACAATATCGTTTCCAGAATAGACATGCAGTTAGAGGCATATGGGAAAGAACCCGATATTCCCGAAAAACTGTTCGAAATTCTTAAAGCGCAAAGGGAAGGCCTTGCGGCGCTAAGAAATACATACGGCCCGGTCGTAACACCGTCTCAACTTGAGGAATTATAATATTAAACCCATACTTAACGTAATTTGCAGCGGCCGTATGCTGGTCGCCCTTCTTATGGGTTTTTCCTGTGGACTGCCGCTTCTTCTGACCATAACCGTATTGCAGGCTTGGATGAAAGAAGAAGGGGTGGATCTGGCGGTAATCGGAATGATGGCCCTGGTGGGCCTTCCCTATACGTTGAAGTTTCTCTGGGCACCGATTCTGGATCGTTTTACCTTGCCCTTTTTGGGCCGCAGAAGAGGGTGGCTCCTTGTCGCTCAAACGGCCTTGATTCTTTCGATCACGGGTCTGGGTTTCACGGATCCGGGAAAAAGCCCTTGGATGGTGGTCTTTGTCGCTTTTCTGGTAACCTTCTTCAGCGCTTCCCAGGATATTGTTGTTGATGCGTATAGAAGAGAAGATCTTCCGGATGAAGAGTTGGGGTTGGGCTCTTCGCTGTATGTCAACGGATACCGGGTAGGAATGCTCCTGGCTTCCGGCGGCGGCCTGATCATGGCAGACCACATACCGTTTTCCATGGTCTATCAGATAATGGCGGTCTGCCTGCTGCCGGGGGTTGCAACCACCCTTCTGGCACCGGAGCCTGAGATTCATGCGGGAACTCCGAAAACCATAAAGGAAGCGGTCTTTGATCCTTTGACTGAATACTTCCA
>JAFCZV010000328.1 GCA_019314155.1 Deltaproteobacteria bacterium | reverse complement strand
TCAGCGTATTGAGCATCTTTTTTAACAAAAAACCTTTCATAAGATCCTGCAATAATAACCGAATCTACCAAAGAAAGCATTTTGAGGGTGTTGTGGGGGGTGGGCAACTGAAGTTGTTCTGAGACCTTCGAAACTCATCTAAATAATAAGTCAATCTTTCACCAACGTCCCGAAGAACTCTTCCTACCGCGTAATTAATATCAAATCGTGTTGAATGGCAATGGCTGCAATTCTCAGGTCGGGTTCACTGCATCCGATGCCCTGTTTTTCAAGCGATGCTTTCAGGCGGCCGAAAGCCTTGCCACTATTTTTATCAAACGGCAAAATCGTAATATTCGGAAATACATGTATTTCAAAAGCCTTAATAATTTTATCACTTCGTTGGGTTCTGCAAGCGCCGTAATAAATTTCCCCGATGTTGATCGAAGTAGTATATTGCAGGCTCATTGGAAGATCCCGTAATCTGAACAGCAAGTGTTCAGACGGCCTACGCTTCACAATATTGCTTAAAGTGTCGGTATCAAAAAGATACATTACAATTCGACCTTCCTGTCTCTTTCAGTTCTCCTTGCTGCGTATATTTGCCCCACCATGTCATCAATACTTTCGTCTAGTTCCGCCAGTGCCCCCCTGGCATCGATTAAGCCATTTGAGTCTTCAGGTCTGTATTTCTCCACAGGTATGACCACCGCAACCTTTCTGCCCTTTTTGGTGACAACGAACGTTTCCTTTTTGAAGATAATCCTGTTAATTAGCTCGGAAAATTTGGCTTTCGCCTCTGTTAAAGTGATAATGCTCTGCATGCGATCCCCCCTAAAGTAATGGTCTAAATAGTCTATTAGTCCAATTGACCATTAAAGTCAATTGTTATTCTTATGGGAAGATAGAGGTTCTGGAGAAAAGAAACTTTTCAGCTGCTTGAATTTTTGATGGCTTATTCTTATAATGATGACTTTACTATCGAAAACGATGATTAAAAGGCTGATAATCGCTATTATTGGAGCTCATTTCTTTGATACAAGTTAGTTCGCTTCGCCCCGCCTGCCATTGCAAGGCACGAGCGGGCAGGTCACAATTGGAATGATGGAACAATGGAATACTGGAATATTGGGTCTTTTTTGCATCGCATTGAAAAAAATATGATTTATGAGATAACCCCATCATGGATCGAAAAAACATCAGGTAGATACCCACGGGCGTAAGCCCGTGGGTATCTACTTCATATATTTTGTTGCAATTTTCACTCTACGTAGTAATGCTATACGTATCATATCCGTAAGACGTGCCCGAAAAAAGGAGGCCAAACTTTATGAACAAAAAGAAACTGGCTAAAAATACCGAGGAATTTGATCGTCGGTTTGATGATGGCGAGGATGTACATGATCTCATTGAGATGAGGAATGCCAAGATAATTCGACACGGAAAGAAAGTGCGCATCACGCTTGATATTGCCGAAGCGCTGGTTCAAGATATTGATCAAATTCGAGAAAGTATTGGTGTAGATCGTGCGGCCTTAATAAAAATATGGTTACACGAAAGGATCCAGCAGGAAAAAGCAGCTTCATCAGATCACTAAAAGAGACTCATCAGATATTTTGCCCTCCGTCTTTCGCCTTATACCTCTATCTCAGCGGCTTTCATCTTTTACCTTTCCTTCTTTCCTGACCCCTGATCCCCGACACCTTATCTCATCCTCCTCGCTTCCCAACTTTTCCGCCTCCCAGCCTTCCACCCTTCCCCTCTTCAAACTTTCCAGCCTTATCGCCCCCCAGCCTTCCAGCCTTCTCGCCTTCCAACCTACTCTCTTCCCAACCTTCTATTCTTCAAACCTTCCCTTTCTTTCGGAATCCCAGCCCTCAACCTTCTAACCTTCTTATCTTCCCTCCTTCAAACCTTCTTATTTTTCCAGCCTTCTAACCTCCCAGCCTTTTATCCCACCTTTTTGCGGTTTCTGTTAAGAATGAACCCCTATGTTTTAGGCAACATTAGGATTTCTTCCGATATCAGCATCCCTATTTCATACTGCCGCTTGTTCCACCTCGGCGATAACTTTATCACCTATATTTTGCTCAACTACGGCCAAATCGTATCTTGATTGAAGGTTAATCCAAAATTGAGCACTATTGCCAAAATACCGGGCAAGTCGTAGAGCTGTTTCTGCAGAGATACCGCGCTTGCCGTTAAGAATTTGAGTGATGCGACCCGAAGGTACGCGTAATGCCAGTGCAAGCTTGTTGGCCGAAAGACCGCGTGCCGACATTTCACGCTTTAAAATGCGTCCTGGGTGAATTGGTTTCATGATGCTTACCCCTTATGGTAATCTGTAATTTCAACGTCGTAGGCGTTCCCGTTTTTAAACCGAAAACAGATGCGCCATGGGCCATTAACGGTCATGGCCCATTGACCAGCTCTATTACCGGATAGCTTGTGCAATCCGACACTTTTTAACGGGCTTAAATCCTTTAAAGATGTTGCAGCATCAAGGGCAACGAGCAACTCGTCTGCCGCATCAATATCAAGGCTTCGAAATTTTGAGATTTTACCCGCTTCATAAAAACGGCGAGAACGACTATTAGCCCACGATTTAATCATACACACAGCATACTATGCTTAGCGTAGTATGGCAAGGGATTTTTTTACTAATCATCTGATGATAATTTCCAATTAATATCTTAATCGCATGTGTTTTCAAACCTTCCCTTTCTTTCGAAATTCCTGCCCCCTGACCCCCGACCCCCGACATCTCTTCCCAGCCTCCCAGCCTCCTCGCTTCCCAGCCTCCTAGCCTCCCAGCCTCTCAGCCTTCGTGCCTCCCATCCTCCCAGCCTCCAAGCCTCTCATCATCCTCGCTTTTTTCGTGCTTTCGTGATTGAATTTACCCTAACACAAAAGGGTGCGTTGCATCAGACGAATTACCTATTTCATATATTTTGTTGCAATTTTACACAAAATTAATATAGTATTTATACATGGAATTTGAATGGGACGAAAGGAAAAACCGTAAGAATAAAAATAAACACGGTATCGATTTTGAAACTGCAATGAAATTGTGGAATGATAAAAATCGAATCGAAATTAAGACACCGTTTCCAATCGAAAATAGGATTGTCTTGATCGGGAAAATTGACAAAAAGCTTTGGTCGGCAATTTTCACTCTACGCAGTAATGCTATACGTATCATATCCGTAAGACGTGCCCGAAAAAAGGAGGCCAAACTTTATGAATAAAAAGAAACTGGCTAAAAATACTGAAGAATTTGATCGTCGGTTTGATGATGGCGAGGATGCACATGATCTTATTGATATGAGGAATGCCAAGATAATTCGACACGGAAAGAAAGTGCGTATTACGCTTGATATTGCCGAAGCACTGGTTCAAGATATTGATCAAATTCGAGAAGATATTGATCAAATTCGAGAAAGTATTGGTGTAGATCGTTCGGCCTTAATAAAAATATGGTTACACGAAAGGATCCAGCAGGAAAAAGCAGCTTCATCTGATCATTAAAAGAAACTCATCAGAAATTTTTCCCCTCCGTCTTTCGCCTATACCTTAATCCTTTCTCCTTGTTTGCTCCTCCAAGTAGGTCCCCGTAGAAGCACCGGGGCAGGCCGACAGACGGTACTGGGGGGTGTTCAAAGTATTTTCGCATTTTCGCCTGCCCTGCCTGTCGAAGATGCCGCAATGCGGTGCCCAGTGGAATGTGAAGCCTATTTACCAGCTTCCAGCCTTGC
>JAFCZV010000037.1 GCA_019314155.1 Deltaproteobacteria bacterium | reverse complement strand
ATTTATTACTGCAATTATGTATCGGTTGGCGATTTAATTCGTGTCGGGAATAAGAATGGATTCAGAACAGGGTTTAACTTCACTGGAAGCTTTTTTTATGTGAAATTAAAGGAAATATTAAAAATAAAGCATCGATTTTTCTATAGAAAAGATAACCCTCACATAATAGGGATACACCTTTTTAAGTATATACAGGGAATTACACTGTTTCTTGAGAAAATAAATTCTTACGATAATTACATTGCAAAATATGCTTTGACTAAAAATGATTAAGATCAAATATGAACGGGTGGCTGTAATAGCTGCGTTGCTTGTTGCGGGATGGTTTAACGGACATGGTGATAGATTGAGATTACCTCATGAATTTCGGACGTGTCAAAACCTGTGATATCTTGCCATTAACACAACCCGAAGCCTACACTTACTGATTACAGATATCATAAAAATGAAAGGGGCAAAACATGTAAAATGGATTTGCCCTTATTAAAAAATGATATCAAACGAATTTAATGAAATTTATGTGGGCATGTTATATATGAGCCTTCAGTCTCCTCATAAATTCTGAGGAATCGTTCTCATAATACATTTTTCGAACTGAAGGCAAAACGGGTTTGATATTTCAGGATTCATCTGCTTCCTAAGGTTTTTCCTTTTACCCTGATTTTCATCGGGCTTGTGGGGGATGGTGTGGGGGAATAAACTTTTCAAAAAGAAAAGGGCTTAGCTTTTATAGCTAAACCCTTGTTATTACTGGCGGGAGTGACGAGACTTGAACTCGCGGCCTCCGGCTTGACAGGCCGGCGCTCTAACCAAAGCTGAGCTACACCCCCGAATGAATTTACGAACTAATTTTATTGATCCGATTCTAAATAGTCAAGCGAAAGGTTAGGCGGAAAACGACTTGAACTTGCGGTCTTCCCGTCGTGTCTGACGGGACGCTCTAACCAAAGCTGAGCTACACCCCCAATGGCATTGATGATTTAAGATTGACTATTGAAAATTGATTCGTGTTTGCTGAATTTCCAATAGTCAAGCAAAATGGTAGGCGGAACAGGGCTTGAACCTGTGACCCTCGGCTTGTAAGGCCGATGCTCTCCCAACTGAGCTACCCGCCCGTAATTCTTACACCGCTTATGGAGTTTACTTGTGCTTGAAAAAAGATACTGCTAACAATTAAACAACATTAAGTCAAGGCTAAATTGACAACCCCATCAAAAGCCTTTTCCTAAATTGAGCGTTTCGAATTGCGTAGTGTGCTATAAATATAATATCTTTTAAATCAAGGCGGACCGCTGATCCTGATCGATGTCTTTGGCCATCATATCAAATGGCATATCATGTTCCTTAAAAAGCGTATCCCCCTCTTCCAAAATCAAAGAATGAGGCAGAACTTCATCCATATGCTCCACCAGAACGATTTCAATCGCTTTTAAAACTGTAGCGGGGATATCCTTTAAATCCTTTTCATTTTCTTTGGGAACGATGATCTTTTTTACGCCGCCCCTGTGGGCTGCCAGAATTTTATCTTTTAACCCCCCGATGGTCAGAACACGACCCCGGAGTGTAATTTCACCGGTCATTGCAACATCATGGCGAACAGGCCGTTTGGTTAAAGCCGATACGAGAGACGTGCACATTGAAATCCCTGCAGAAGGACCGTCCTTTGGAATAGCGCCTTCGGGTATATGGATGTGAATATCGTTCCGTCTGTAAAACTTCAAGTCGATGGCAAGGATCTCGGCTCGTGAACGAACATAGCTAACAGCTGCCTGGGCAGACTCTTTCATTACATCTCCAAGTTTGCCGGTCATGGTCAGATTCCCCTTGCCGGGCATAATCAGCGTTTCGATGCAAAGCAATTCGCCGCCCACCTGAGTCCAGGCAAGTCCGGTGACCGTGCCAACTTGGTCCTCCTGCTCTATCTGAAGCTCTTTGAATCGAGGCGGACCCAGATATTTCTGAATCGATTTGGCTGTTACCTTGAAGGCGTTCATCTCTTTATTTTTTAGAACTTTACGCGCGATTTTACGACAAATCGAAGAGATCTCCCGTTCGAGATTCCTCACCCCTGATTCCCGGGTATACCGGCGAACGATCGTGAGGACCGCATTTTTTGAAAATTGAACATTTTTCCCTTCCAGCCCGTTCATTTTAATCTGCTTGGATATGAGAAAGCCTTTGGCAATATGATATTTTTCATATTCCGCATAGCCGGGAAGCCGTATAATCTCCATCCGGTCCTGTAATGGAAGCGGAATCTCCGGCAATGTGTTGGCGGTGGTAATAAAGAGGATGTCTGAAAGATCGTAATCCACATCCAGATAATGATCGTTGAAGCTGTAATTTTGTTCGGGATCGAGAACTTCTAAAAGGGCGGCTGAAGGATCTCCCCGGAAATCCATGCTCATTTTATCGACTTCATCCAGACAAAATACCGGATTGTTGACGCCGACTTTTTTCAGGGATTGGATAATTTTACCCGGCATTGCACCGATGTAGGTGCGACGGTGCCCACGAATTTCTGCTTCGTCCCTGACGCCACCCAATGAAAGACGGACAAATTTTCTTCCTGTGGCTCTGGCAACCGATTTGGCCAAAGACGTCTTTCCCACACCAGGCGGACCGACGAAGCAGAGTATTGGACCCCGGATCTTTTTGACCAGGCATTGAACGGCCAGATATTCCAGTATGCGCTCCTTTGGTTTTTTCAACCCATAATGATCTTCTTCGAGAATTTTATCGGCTTCTTCAAGGTCCTGGCGAACTTTCTTCCTGTCGAACCATGGAAGACTGATCAACCAGTCGATATAGCCCCGGACCACCGTGGCTTCGGCCGACATGGGCGTCATCATCTTCAGTTTTTTAAACTCCTGCCGAACCTTTCCAGCGGCTTCCTTGGGCATCCTTTTTCGCTTTATTCGCTTTTGAAGCTCCATAAGCTCGTCGGTTTGATCGTCCTCTGAACCGATCTCCTTCTTGATGGCCCGCATTTGTTCGTTTAGATAATAATTTTTTTGCGTCTTTTCCATCTGTTCCTTGACGCGGCTTTTTATCCGTTCATCCATTTTGAAGATGTCGATCTCTATCTTTATCAAGCTCAGAAGGAGAGAGAGCCGTTTTTCCAAGGAGATTGTTTCCAGCAATTCCTGTTTATCTTGGATTTTAAACGGGAAATGTGCTGTCATTGTGTCAACCAGCTTTGAAGGATCTGAGATGCTGCCGACACTTTTTACAAGATCTTTGGAAATGTTCTTGTTTATTTTGGCATACTCATCGAAATTTTTATTAATGGACCTGACCAGGGCTTCACTCTCGGCAGGGGATACTTCAGTTTCGGCAACTGGCTCCAGCTCTACCTGGAAATAGTCTTTGTGTTTCACGAATCGAGCGATGGAAGCTCGGGCTTTACCCTCGATCAGAGCCTTTACCGTGCCATCCGGAAGCCTCAGAAGCTGAAGCACGTTTGCAATGGTTCCCACACGATTGATGTCTTTTTCATTGGGATTATCGATTGCTGCGCTTCTTTGAGTGGCAAGAAAAATCCTCTTGTCGTTGTTCATTGCTTCTGAAAGGGCATTCACGGATTTTGAACGTCCTACAAAAAGCGGTGCCACCATATGGGGAAAAACAACGATATCCCTCAGCGCGAGAAGCGGAAGTACCAGCTTCGGTGCGTCAGGATCACCATCCTTGAAGAGTTTCGGCAAGTTAATCATGATCTATTATACTCCTAATTACCCGTCTTGCGCTTGTTTTTTGGGTTGTTCAAGCAAGAGAATCGGATCTTCCTGATTGAGCACCGTATCCTCTCCTATGACACACTCCTTGACATTTTCCATGGAAGGGATCTCATACATAATATCGATCATGCATTTTTCCATGATGGCCCGAAGCCCCCTGGCACCGGATTTTCGTTTCATGGCTTCTTTGGCAATAGCTATAAAGGCGCTATCGGTTAACCTCAGATTCACCCCTTCCATCTCCATAAGTTTCTTAAACTGTTTGATCAGGGCATTTTTCGGCTCTTTCAGAATTCTGATCAAAGCAGACTCGTTCAGTTCACCCAGGGTTGCAATAACCGGAAGACGACCCAGAAATTCTGGAATCAAACCATACTTGATCAGGTCTTCGGGTTGAAGCATCATAAGGGTTTCACCGATATTTTTTTCTTTCTGTTTTATAATTTTGGCGCCAAATCCCATCACTTTAGAGCCGAGACGTCTCTGGATGATCTGATCGAGTCCGGTAAAGGTTCCGCCACAAATAAAGAGTATATTGGAAGTGTCCACTTTGACAAAATCCTGTTGGGGATGCTTTCGGCCCCCTTTTGGCGGCACACTGGCGGTGGTCCCTTCGATGATTTTCAATAATGCCTGCTGGACCCCTTCTCCCGAAACATCCCGAGTGATGGATGGGTTGTCGGACTTCCGGGCAATTTTATCAATTTCGTCAATGTAAACGATACCTTGGCTGGTCTTTTCGACATCGTAATCTGCATTCTGAAGCAAGGAAAGGATGATGTTCTCCACATCCTCGCCCACATAGCCGGCTTCTGTAAGGCTCGTTGCGTCAGCGATGGTAAAGGGCACATTTAGAAATCTGGCAAGGGTTTGTGCCAGCAACGTTTTCCCGCAGCCGGTCGGCCCAATGAGAAGAATATTGCTTTTCTGGATCTCCACATCGCCGGTTTTTAACGAAGAATTAAGCCGTTTATAGTGATTGTAAACTGCAACAGCGAGGATTTTTTTTGCCGGGTCCTGTTCGATGACATAATCGTCCAGCATGGCTTTGATCTCTTTCGGAATGAGGGGCTGCTCCATATCTTCGGTGTCTTTTTCTTGTTCCTCTTCTATAATCTCGCTGCATAGCTGTATGCATTCATCGCAAATATAGATATAGACTGCGGGGCCGGCAATCAATTTTTGAACCTCTTTCTGATTCTTTCCGCAGAATGAACAGAAAAGGTTATCGTTTGTATCCCCTTTATTGGACATGTTATTTCTCCGTCTTTTCTATTTTTTTCAGATCTTCCCGTTTGATGATGACATGATCGATGAGGCCGTATTTTTTTGCTTCTTCTCCTGTCATGAAGAAGTCACGGTCAGTATCTAACTGGATTTGATCTAAATTTTTGCCTGTATGACTTACCAGTATTTCGTTTAGCGTGTCTTTCATGCGCAGGATTTCTTTGGCCTGTATCTCGATATCCGAAGCTTGTCCTTGAAATCCTCCCATGGGCTGATGGATCAGAATTCTTGAGTTGGGAAGTGAATAGCGCTTTCCTTTTGTTCCGGCTGTCAATAAAACCGCACCCATGCTGGCGGCCTGCCCGATACACACCGTTGCGATATCCGATTTAATATACTGCATGGTATCGTATACCGCCATGCCGGACGTAACGATACCGCCTGGAGAATTTACGTAAAAATTTATATCTTTATCAGGATCTTCGGATTCAAGGAACAGCAGTTGTGCGATCAAAACATTGGCGACTTCGTCATTGATGGCAGTACCCAGAAAAATGATCCTGTCCTTTAGGAGCCTTGAATATATGTCGTAGGCTCGCTCACCCCTGCTACTTTGTTCTATGACCATCGGTATTAACGGCACAAGTCATCTCCTTTAACATTTTTTTCTCTGCATCACAGCGCTTGTAAAAACTTTCGCCGGTGCATCAATTTTCAGTATTTTTTTCCAGTTCAGGTTCGATTTCTTCTATGGTGCTACTATCAATAATAAGCTTTATGGCCTGTTTTTCAAGTAAGGTATGTTTAAAAAATTCGAAATTGCTCTGGTCCTTATTGTAATAGTTCTTTATGGCTTCAACAGGCTGATTAACGGTTTTGGCCATTTCATCGAAACCCGCGTCCAGTTCTTGATCCGAAAGGGTCAATTCCTCCTGATCTATAATTTTATCTAAAACCAGGTGACGCCTTACTTTCTTTTCTGCGGTTTCTCGATGCTTTTCAGCAAGAGATTCTGTTGTGAGCCCCTCATCTTCCATAGATTTGTTGTAGTACGATAGCGTTTTTTCAACCTCTTCGATAATGCCATTGAGCTCATATTCTATCATCGATTCGGGCAATTCAAATTCTGTCTTTTCGATGAGTTCTTGAAAAATTTGTTCGTTCAATTCCTGTTCCACACGTTTTTCATACCCTTGTTTCAGATTGTCTGTTATGGCATTTTTCACGTCGTCCAACGTTTCATATGGACCGAGTTTTTTGGCAAAATCATCATCGATTTCAGGGAGGACTTCTTTCCGGATTTCATGGAGTGTGACATGAAACGTAATTTCATGGTTTACCAGTTTTTTATTGAAATTTGAAATGGCGCCTGCTCCGATCTTCATGGTAAAGTTTTCCGTCTTCTGGGTTTCGGAAAAGGGTTTGCCGTCTTCAAAACCTTCATAATCGATCCGGACAAAATCGTCTTCTTTTACCCCTCGATCTTCAGTTACCGGGATTTGTTCCGCCAGATTTTTCTGGAGCATCTGAAGCTGGGCGTCCATTTCTTCATCCGTAATCTGGTACAATGCCTTTTCCAATGTCAATCCCTTGAAATCGATTTTATCGATATCGGGTTTTATCTCCACTGCAGCATCATATTTATAGGGACCTTTTTCATCGAGTTGGGGTGGATCGATCTTTGGATTTCCCACAATATTCAGATCGGTTTCCTTGAGGGCCTCCACAAAGGAATCCTGAAGCAATTTTGAAGACACATCATTGTGGACATCCTTTTTGAACATCCCTTCCAAAACCGAACGCGGGGTCTTTCCAGGACGAAACCCCTTAATTTTAGCCGTCTTTTTAAGTTCTTTATAGGCATTGTCCAGTTCCCGAACAACCGTATCTTCGGGAACCTCGATATGCAGCACTTTTTTTACACTGCTTACATCCTCTACTTTAACTTGCATAAAACTCCTTTCAAACAGACCGGTGCCTGACCATCAGTCGGATTTCAGACACGTTGAATTGTGGCCCTTGCAAAAGTTTCTTTTTGCCCATGTTCGGGATCTTCGAGTCGGCCTTGGGCAAAAATCGACTTTTTCAAAGATTTTATTGATTTTTAAGTGGTGCGAGAGGGGAGACTTGAACTCCCAATCTGTTTCCAGAGCTGGATCCTAAGTCCAGTGCGTCTGCCAATTCCGCCACTCTCGCATTTTGATACCTGTTTATTTTTTTATTGAATCGTGCCAGTGAAGCGATATATCATGATTGAGAGTGCTGTTTTGAAGTAGCTCGAACTCTATCTTGACAATATATTTAAATATATTACATTCCAATAAAAATCAATTCAATAAAATAGTTCCTAAACCGACGAGTGTCAAGCAAAACAAAGGAAATTGTCTTTATGTCGGCACGTTATAAATCATACGTTCAAAATCATCATATCACACTAGTTTTCTTTCTCTTGATCTTTTCATTTTCGGCAACAGCAGAAGCAAATCCTAAAAAAATGCGTTTCCATCTGCAAAAAACCATTGTTATAGATCCCGGGCATGGCGGATATGAGAAAGGGGGCCAGGGGCCGGATGGGACCTTTGAAAAAACCGTTACCCTGAAATTTGCGCGGGTGTTGGCAGAAGAACTGGAAAAGACTTACAAGACCATTTTGACCCGGACAGATGATTACCGGGTTGATATCCCCACCCGGTCGGCAACCGCCAACCATGTGGACGCAGACATGTTCATCAGCATTCATACCGGCGGAAGTTTTCTGCATCAAGCCGGCGGGATGTCATTGTATTATTACAAAAAAACTTCAAAATCCACCCTCACGCTTGACCCGGATTCGTCTAAAGAATTCAAAAACGACAACACCGAGACGTCATGGTCCAATATTCAAAACAGACACCGGCAAAACAGTAAGATTCTGGCAGAGTTGGTCCGGGATCATATTGGCAGGCAGGCTCAATATAAACCCGATATTCAGGGGGCGCCGCTGGTTGTGCTTGAAGGTGCGGATATGCCTGCAATCCTTATCGAAATCGGATACATTACCAACCCTGTTGATGAGAAATCATTGCATGATATCGATGTGTTGTCTAAGATTGCCAAAGAAATCAGAAACGGTATCGACGATTTTTTTGAAAAACTCCAATAACCAAATATTCTCTTGCGCCAATGATATATAAATGATAGAAACGTTGTCATCGGGGCGTGGCGCAGCCTGGAAGCGCGCCTGCTTTGGGAGCAGGAAGTCGGAGGTTCAAATCCTCTCGCCCCGACCAGCCTTCGCTTCAAAACGGAGTGAAGATGCGAAGGCTGCCGCGCCGAAGCCTTTGGCGAAGGCGGGCAAAATTACCTGTGACTATCGAAGCTACGGCTCGGCACGCCTTTTACCACGACGAATTCCCTCCCCGAATGAAATCGGATATATCGCGCCGTAATTCCCCAAATGGAGGCGGATATATCGCGCCGGAATTTTCCGAATGAAGTTTTATTACACCTACATATTAGAGTCTGAAAAGAGCCCGAATCGATTCTATATCGGTTTTACTGAAGACTTGGAGTCTCGCCTCAAATCCCATAACCATGGGAAAAATCCCCACACATCAAAATATAAACCTTGGCGAATCAAAACAACCATTGCTTTTACAAATCGCCAAAAGGCCCTCGATTTTGAGGCATACTTAAAAAGCCCTTCCGGCAGGGCGTTTTCAAAGAAACGTCTCTGATATTCCTTTTTTATCTTTAGCAGAAACAAAATAAAACAGGGGGTTCTGACGAACCCTCTTTTTTATTTTGGGGTTTAGGCATGGATGCCGGGTAGGGTAGGTTGACAAGAAAGTTGACAAAACTACAATGCTATTTTCAATTGAGAGCAAGCCACAGGCATCTCATTCCAAGTGCGGCCATCAAGCAATCTGCCTGATTTCTTCTTGTTGATGCCTCCCCATTGCTTAAAAAAGAATGGAATGTTTGCTCGCTCACATTGGTCCTTGATGTCGAAGACCCATTCCTGCCGCATTATCCGGGCTTTGGGACCTGATTCTCCCCCGACAATGACCCAATTAATTCCATCAAGGTTGAGTTCCCTCAGAGGCCCTAATAAAGGTTCCAATGATAAAAACTTTACCTTCGCTGGGGATTGTCTGAGGTGATCAATGCGGTTTGTATTCTCTGCCGTCTCGACCGTGACTCCCATCCAAATATTCGACTCCCACTTGAGATTATTTGCAAATGCTAAAAATCGATCTGAACGTTTGGTCAACACCTGAAAAATATGCCAGTGGGCCTTGGCCATGACCCTAAATATCTTCTTTATGAAATCTGGTGGGGCATCTTCATGAAAAATATCGCTCATCGAGTTGACGAAGATCATCTGGGGCTTTTTCCATGTCAACGGTGCATTGATCATGTGGGGATGAATCGTTAGTTTGAAACCGTTTCTGTATTTAGTTTGACCCATAGCCTGCAACCGATTTGCCATACGCTCAGCATAACAGTTATTGCACCCAAGGCTGATCTTTGTACAACCAGTCATCGGATTCCAAGTTGATTCCGTCCATTCTATTGCAGAATTAAAAGACATGCTCAAGCCTTCCAAGTAAAGTCAAACTTTCGTTGCGGATCAGAATATTTTTTGGTCTGATTCCAGAACTTTGTTCCCAGATCGCTTCGGCTATAAAAAGCCAATCTATAAAGCGGTGCTTTATTTGGTTGTCGTATCAAAACAGTGTCCATCAGGTCAACAGACTTATAGTCTAACTTAGCCATCTCTTGGCTAAAACAATCAACCAAATAATCTGAGAATGAAATGCGTTTCCATTTAGCATCTGGCAAATTATCTCGCCAGCATGGGTCACCAAGAAAACATTCTACAACAGTATTGTTTTGAGATAGATAAATTTTTTCATTCCGTTGAGCATCCATGCCGCAGGCTATCAAAACTAAAAAGTCCATGTAAAAATCTGATAGGCTTTTGATGGTTGCAAAATCTAAACTGGATAGTTTGAAAGGGTCAACCACACAGAAAGATAGTACTTTGAAACGACCACTGTGCTTCGGGATAGACTTAATGACCTCATCGACTTTTAGGTTAACATCTCCTTGAACAAACTTTACGTCAACGTCTCCATGGTCTTTCCTAACTCTTTGTGACAGAGCATCCATTATATCGGGATCAAATTCACAAAAAATATACCGATCAAAACGGTCTCTGACGTTTAACGCAAGCAAGGGAGAGGCATATACAATCCTGTTTGAATCTCTGATTTTCGCTTTTCCAGCCCCAGCAAAAAGATCAATGTATACTCGGCAATCCCATTTGTGCTTCATCCCCGTTGCAAACATCTCCGCATAATTATGGATGAGGCTGTATTTTTTTTCTGACCAGCGACCAACCTCAGGAGTCAACAGCCCATCATCTAATGTTTGAAGCTGATTTTTCATATTAGCACATGGTTCTGACAGATCAGGTCAAACTGTAATGGTTTTTCTGGTAATCATGGTACCGAGAAAACCGACGACGTAATGTGAATCTGGTATCCCAACCCAAGGAATTCTTCGAATAGGTTAATATCTATCATGTCAATCAGGAAGCACGCATCTGTTATGACAATGATCATGCGGCGATTTGAAATCCTTTTCGAAATTCAGGTAAACTGACATACAATAGCTCTGCTCCCTTCGACATGGTGATGATATCCTCAGCAACCGCCCATGATACCAGTTGTCGAAAACGATTAGCGTATTCCCTTCCAACATATTCCCCAGGTTCTTTGGTTTTTCCGGACCTCCATCCGTTCTTGGTGGCACGGATAAAAAAATTCTTGTAAGAATATTCGTTAATAATCCCTAAATTCTTTGCCCGTACAATTAGCGCCATCAAAGAAATACCGTAAATGCCCTTTAATTTTTTCAGCTCAAGAAAACTGATCTTGGTACGATTCCGACCTATTTCTTCAATCATCTTTTCTTTCGGCAACAAAAAGGCACTGGCAAAGCTGTGACAGAGTTTCTCTAAATCCCGGTCATTGCATTCGCCGAACCTGATAATCAGATGCGCTAGTTCGTGAACGATGGTCAGCCTTTTCCGAACGAGATCACTATTTTTATTAATGGCGATTACCGGAATGTTATCTGCCCATGCGGAAAGTCCATCGAAAGTATCAGGAAGATCAATTTCTAAAATTCTGACGCCTTTGTCCTCCAATAGTTCCATGAGATTTGAGACGGGCGCATTGCCGAGTTCCCATGCTTTGCGCAGGCGCAAGGTGGCATTTTCGACATCATCCTGATTTTCGATAACGTATTTTTTCAATGGATTGACGAATACGGTTGGTTGCCCCATGATACTTTCAATTTCTATATACCTCTCCAGAAAATCCAGAGTTTGGTACTTTACGCGGTTTTCATCGCTTTTTGAAAGCCTGGATTTTTTTCTGAACTCAAGTCCGGTTAATTTGACTTGGGATTTGCGATAAAAATATCCGGTCTTGACACCCAAGGCTTTTGAAATGGCAATCAGGATATCCGAAGCGGGCATCATTTTGTCTTTTTCATACTTGCTGACCGCCTGTTTGGTGATCAGATTATCAGTGGCATCGGCGAGTTTCTGCTGGGACATTCCAGCCATTTTTCGTGCGGCTTTCAGCCTGGCCCCAAAACCATCCATAACGTTGACCTCCTTTCCGTACACGTAAAAATGTTTTCGGTTGGCTTATGGTTGACAAAATAGTTCATTTTATATAAATTGTCAACCCATATTCTGATTAAAGCAACTATTAACATTTCATTGTTCTAAAAATTCTTTGGGGACCGTATCTTACCCATTCTATAGTATTTATTCGCAATAAATATTGGCCTTTTGAAAAAATATGGAAAGGATAAAACTGTGGCATTTTCACCCTTAACTCGCGAACAGTTATATGAACTGTGTATTTTTATATGCAATAGAAGGCAAGACTTCCAAAAACATATTTTATTGATAGCTTTTGCTTGTTTTCGACTATATATCAGGGAATTACAGGGGTCTTTTAACACGTTAAGCGATCGGCTTGTCAACAATGGCCCTGCCTTTTTTTGAATTAGAAATTTGAATGTCTGTATTTTGGCAAATCCCACATCAGATAAACCATATTCTTTTGATAATCTAGTGATGGGTGTTTCCCAAACCTTTTTATAGAGTTCTTTCCGATTGATCGTTGCCATCGAGCACCTCTCTTTATGTAGATTTTATTGCATTCTTGCGATACTTGACTAAAAAATCATACTTGAATTAAAAGTCAAGATGCCGCTTTTAGTTAAGTTTAGTGCCAAAATGTTATATGCTTCATGTCAAATTGCTTGATTAAAATATAATACTTGACAAATTTGTCAAGCGGTACTATTTAGTTAAGTATGATGCGCATATCTGAAAAAGATGCCCTGCAAAAAATTGTGGATCTTTTGGCCGAATGGCTAAAGGTTTCAAAAAATGAAATACGCAAAAAAAATCCACCTCACAATAAAAATGTCGATGGATATTTTAAAGTGGGAAATTATGAGTTCGTTGTTGAAATAAAAGCCGGTAGCAATTCTGCTCAAGTTTCCTCAGCAATTCAAACCTTAATAAAAAACCGGATACAATCTCGAGCGCCCCTTATCCCGTTAGTTGTGGTACCCTTCATGGGAGACGTTGGTCGTAAACTCTGCGAAGGCAGCGGTGTTTCATGGGCCGATTTATCGGGGAATGTGGATATCTCTGCTCTAAACTTGCGGATACTTATCGGCGGTCAGCCGAATCTTTTTAAAAACCTTGGCCGTCCTTCAAGCCCTTTTGCCCCCAAAAGCGCTCGTATAGCAAGATGGTTGCTGATCAATGCCGATAAATCGATGACGCAACGGGAATTATCGTTCGCTACAAATATGGACGAGGGGTTTACCAGTCGCATCGTTTCACGTTTAGAAAAGAAAGAGTTAGTTTCACGAAAAAAAGACGGTTCAATTGTTGTGCCAGATCCGAATTTTCTATTAGACTCATGGCGCGAAGAATATGATTTCAAAAAGAACCGAATCATCAAAGGCCATATAGCCGCCCGGTCGAGTAATGAAATTTTACAAAAAATATCAGATCTTTTGTTGAAAGAGGATATTAAGCACGCCGCTACCGGCCTCAGTGGTGCATGGTTGTATAGCAAATTTGCGGGATTTCGAATTGTTACATTTTATATAGACGAGCAACTATCAAAAGAATTGATAAAAATCCTTGGATTCAGGGAGGAAGAACGAGGTTCTAACGTCTGGTTTGTTGTACCTAAAGACGAAGGTGTATTCCATGGCTCTGAAAAAGTGGAAGGCATTAATTGCACCCATCCGGTTCAAGTGTATCTTGATCTATTCGGCCATCCGGAAAGGGCCGTGGAAGCGGCCGGTAATCTTCGGAATGAGTTTCTAAATTGGAATAAGCATGCCTGAAAAGCCATCAAGAGCTGATGAATACAGCAAGGAACAGATCCAACTCGTCACGGCAACCTGCCTGTATGTCGCTACTATACTGGGGGATTACATGGAGCAGGCGGTCATCGTTGGCGGTCTTGTGCCCTCCATCCTAATCGACCAGAAAAATTTGCCCGACGGTGCAGACAGCCATGCCGGTACAATGGATTTGGACATAGGGCTTACCTTGGCGATATTCGATAACAAAAGGTATCAAGCCATCACCGATCGCTTGCGATCAGCAAAATTTTCTCCGGATGTAAATGAGCAGGGCAACCTGACCCGTCAGCGATGGAAAATTGAAAAAGCTGGAAAGGTTACCATTGATTTTCTTGTCCCACCGGTCAGTGAGGATGATGAGGGAGGCCAGATTAAAGATATCGAAAATGATTTTGCAGCCGTGATTACCCCTGGTCTTGAGCTTGCGTTCAAAGATAGAATAAAAATTACTTTGGAAGGTTATACGATATTTGGTGAAAAGGCAAAACGCGATGTTTATGTCTGCGGACCGGGTGCATTTGTAGTGCTTAAAGCGCTTGCTTTCAGGAGTAGGGGAGAAAATAAAGATGCTTATGACCTATATTACCACATCCGAAATTACGGGAGTAGTGTTGAGGATGTTGCGGAAGCTCTGAAACCATTATTACATGAAAAGGAAGCGAAAGAGGCTATAAAAATCTTAAATGAAGATTTTACAAGCAATGATAGTGTCGGAGCGGTTAGAGTTGCTCGCTTTATTACAGGCGGTAAAGATGAAGCGATTCAAGCAGAGGTGACTGGATTTGTTCGCAACCTTCTCGATCTATGCAAATTAGACGAAATTTAGTCCATAAACTTATTGCAATTCTACTGGTGATATTTTTTATTTCTGTCTACCAAAAATCCACCATTGATCACTTTATATGTTTTAAAGGTAATAAGGGCTGGCAAACGATACGTTGGTATCACCAATGACCTATCACGCCGTCTCAGTGAGCATCGTAGCGGTCATTCAAAGGCCGGCCAGATAATTGGAAAATTCACTGTCATACATACCGAATCATTCACCGATCACAAATCTGCGAGGTTACGAGAAAAATTTCTCAAATCTGGCAAAGGCAGGAAATGGTTGGATATGTTAGAAAGTACATCGGAGCCCGCCACAAAACCGGCGGGTAAAGCACGCCTCTAAGGAGGCTTGTGCGCCTCTGGCGCATTCAAATCCCCCGCAAAAAACCCGGCGGGCAAATCAGCCCGAGGCTGACAAGTCTCTCGCCCCGACTAGTAAAACCAAATGGTTATGCAACGCCGATTTCGCTCGAATTCGGCGTTTTTACGTTTTGTCTACCAGATGTCTACTAAAGCAAAATAGGGCGCGCATAATGTGCAGAATTGTGAAGGCTTTATCCATTTGATATTATATGCAATATTTTCCCAGCGTTTTTGTGTCATCTTTTCTTGAGTCCCACAGATTGGCCTAAAGCAACCTTCAAATAAATAATGGCCTGTCATATATTGAGCTATTTCAGGCAATTATTCGGCTCATGGACAGAGGCGCACCTTTCTGCTTAGCAGGCATTCTTTCGACCATCTCTTTATAAGAAACAGATAAGGTGTTAGACTGAGGTTCTTTCAAAAGCTCAGAATCAAGACAGCATAAGATGACAGATTGATTCGGATCTTCTTTGAAAAATATAGTAAAATCGCGGCATAAAAAATTATAAAATCGCGGCACGAATAACGATCATATCGCGGAAGAAAAATAAAGACACCCGATGCTGAGAAAAAACTGGCCCATATCACTACCAAAGCCCTTGTTACCGGACACGGTATTTTATCGACAACGGTGTAATTGTAGCCGGGGATTTATCGATAGTATCCAAGGGAAATAAAGACTTATCTTTCTGATAGTCCTTTGTTTCAAAACGGAGTGAAGATGCGAAGGCTGGGAAAATCCCCACACATCAAAGTATAAACCGTGGCGAATCAAAACAGCCATTGCTTTCACAGATCGCCAAAAGGCCCTCGATTTTGAGGCATACTTAAAAAGCCTTCCGGCGGGACGGTTACAAAAAAAGTTATGACATTCTCTTTTGTAATCGATAAATTGAAACCAGTATTTTTGTGAGAATCCAAACTTGAACTTGACATTTTCACAAAAAATGGGGTAAGCTCTCGGCATGATTAAAAGAGATATTACAACAGAGTTGATAGAAGCCGCTGGGGAATATCCGGTAGTGACCATCTTCGGACCACGACAGTCCGGTAAAACCACCCTTGTGCAAATGACATTCCCTGAAAAAATGTATTATTCGTTGGAAGATCCCGATGTGTGCATGGCTGCGGAAACAGACCCAAGAGGGTTTTTGGCGGGTCTTCCTGAGGGCGGCGTTTTGGATGAAATCCAGCGCCTTCCGGAACTGCTCTCTTATCTTCAGGGGATAGTGGACCGCGAAAAAAAAGCGGGCATGTTCATCCTGACAGGCAGTCATCAACCAGAACTTCATCAGTCTGTTACTCAGAGTTTGGCCGGAAGAACGGCGGTGCTAACGCTGTTGCCGTTTTCGCTATCCGAACTTAAAAATTACAAAAAGAACTGGGAACCGTTCGAGCTGATCGTAAAAGGGGCATATCCGCGCCTCCATGAAAAAAACTTAAAGCCGGCCCGTTTTTTCAATGGCTATATGCAAACATATATAGAAAGGGATGTTCGCGCCCTGATCAATTTAAAAGACCTAAGGTCATTTCAGCAGTTTTTTTCGCTATTGGCAGGACGTATCGGGCAGATTGTCAATTACACTTCACTTAGCAATGACGTTGGTGTTTCTGCCACTACCATAAAAAACTGGATCAGTGTATTGAAAGCCTCATTCGTCGTTTTCGAACTGCCCCCCTTTTTTGAAAACATCCGGAAGCGCGTTGTCAAATCGCCGAAGATCTACTTCAATGATGTTGGCCTGGCTGCTTATTTGTTGGGCATAGAAACATCGGAACAGGTATCTCGCGATCCGCTGCGGGGAGGACTCTATGAAAACCTGTTTGTTCTTGAAATTCTCAAACATCGTCTGAATTATGGCAAGCGGCCGGAGTTGTATTTTTACAGGGATACGCACGGCAACGAGGTTGATCTCATAATCAAGGCGGCAAGAAATCTGATTCCGTTTGAAATCAAATCAGCCGTAACCTTTACACCGGATTTTCTCAAAGGTATTGAGCGTTTCAGGAAAATAGCCGGTGACCGCTGTTCAAAAGGATACGTCTTATATAATGGCCATGAGCAATATACGCTCAAAGGAACACAAGTTTTCAACCCCTTTGTACACGGAGGCCTGGAAGTGTATCTGCTTTGAAAGCAAGAGATTTGAGCACTTGTACGCCTCGGGCTAATTCAAATCTCCCGCCAAAAAACCGGCGGGTAAATCAGCCTGAGGCTGACGAGTTTCACCCCGACCAGCCTTCGCTTTGAAACGGAGTGAAGATGCGAAGGCTGCCGCGCCGAAGCCTTTGGCGAAAGCGGGCAAAATTACCTGTCATTTTCGAAGCTAAGGCTCGGCACGCCTTTTACCACGACGACTCCCCCGAATCGATTCTATATCGGTTTTACGGAAGACTTGGAGTCTCGCCTCAAATCCCATAACCATGGGAAAATTCCCACACATCAAAATATAAACCTTGGCGATGTATCGTTTCAAAGGAAAGTGGACAGATTTAAGGTATAAGTAAGACACGGTTTTAGGTTATAATGGAGATTGTGAAAGGAGGACCAAGTGAAACCTAAAGCCAGTAAAAATCCTGAATCTGTAGTTAGAAAGATCAAACGCAAAGCCGGCCGCAAATTCAATTCTGAGGAAAAGATCAGGATCATTTTAGAAGG
>JAFCZV010000327.1 GCA_019314155.1 Deltaproteobacteria bacterium | reverse complement strand
GGTCGCAAAATCATCGGCAATGCCGGGTTGATGTATCGGAATAGATCGCATGATTTCGATCTCAGGGAATCTTTTCTTAACGTTCTTTTGCAGTAATACGAGTTCATCCCAGGTCTCGCCGTGCTCGTTATGCCATGGCATGACTTCACAAAAATGGACCACGTCGGGTCCATAATAGTCGAGCATGAGACATATGGCATCAAGATCGCTAAAAAGCGGTATCAAACTGCTCCTGCCGCCCGCACTATGAATCCTCTTAACGGTATCTTTGATTTCCGGAATTTTCCAGGATTCCTTGGAAACAACAACACTGCCGACATGATCCACGCCCAGCGCAATCAGTTTTTCAGCATCGGAAGGTGTCTGCACCTCGTAAATCTGGATTAATATTGGAGTTGACATTTCGAGCTGCTTCTAACATATTCATTCTGTTTTCGCAAATCGTTTACACAGATATTTTGACGGCATTCCTTAACCCTGGCCCAGACCGATCACCAATAATTTATATTTAAAAAAGCACATTTGCAATGATGTATAAGCCCATATCAATATACATGAACGATTCGCACCAGGGCGGGCTTTAGCTCACTTTAAACTTTAGTCACTTTCAAACTTACTGCTTTTGGGAAACCCATGATACTTATTATCGATTTTGGTTCACAATACAACCAGCTCATTGCCCGCCGTGTCAGAGAATTCCATGTTTACTGTCAAATCGACCCGCCGGATGTCGATATTGACCATATAAAAAACCTGAAACCCAAAGGAATTATACTATCGGGCGGGCCATCCAGTATTTATGAAAAAAACAGTCCCAAGTGTGATGAAAGGATATTTGATCTGGGAATTCCCGTTCTTGGAATCTGTTATGGCATGCAATTTATGGTCAAGGCGCTCGGTGGTACCGTTAAAAAGTCCCAAAAGCGTGAATATGGATTTGCAGCGCTTAACGTTAAAAAACACGAGGGCCTGTTAAAAGGCGTTGATAAAAAAACAGACACCTGGATGAGCCATGGCGATTCCATAGAGAAACTGCCACGCGGGTTTATCATAACGGCTTCCACTGAAAATACAAGAATAGCTGCGACAGTCCATCGTAAAAAAAATCTTTACGGCCTCCAGTTCCATCCCGAAGTTCATCATACAGCCCGGGGCAAAGCAATGCTTCGCAACTTTCTTTTTGATGTTTGCGGGTGCAAACGTACATGGACCATGAAGTCCTTTGCGAAAGATTCGATTTCTCAGATCAAAGAAACCGTCAAAAATAAAAAAGTCATTCTCGGTTTGAGCGGAGGGGTCGACTCATCCGTCGCGGCACTGTTGATTCATAAAGCCGTGGGGAAAAACCTGACCTGTATATTCGTGGATAACGGCCTCCTGAGAAAGAATGAGGCAGCAAAGCTCAAGAAGACATTGAAACAACACCTTCGGATAAATATCCGGTTTGTCAGTGCCAAAACAAAATTTTTAAAAGCCCTTTCCAAAGTGACCGACCCGGAAAAAAAGAGAAAAATCATTGGCAAAATCTTCATGGATGTTTTTGAAGCTGAAGCCAAAAAGATTAAGGGCGCTGATTTTTTGGCTCAGGGGACCCTGTATCCGGATGTCATCGAATCACAATCTGCTTTTGGCGGCCCGACGTCGGTCATTAAATCCCATCACAATGTCGGCGGTCTTCCAAAAAACATGAAATTAAAGCTGGTGGAGCCCTTAAAATATCTGTTTAAAGACGAGGTCCGGCTTCTTGGAAAGGCGTTGGGCCTCGATGAAGATCTGATTTGGCGCCAGCCTTTTCCAGGGCCGGGGCTTGCCATCAGAATCATCGGAGAAATCAACCATAAACATCTTTCAATATTAAGAGAAGTCGATGACATTCTGCTTGATGAAATAAAAAACAGTGGGTATTATAGAAAATTATGGCAGTCTTTCGCCGTTCTTTTGCCCATAAAAAGTGTGGGGGTCATGGGAGACAAACGAACCTATGAAAATATTGCTGCCGTCCGTGCGGTAACCAGCATAGACGCAATGACCGCCGATTGGGCCAGACTGCCCCACAAACTTCTTGGAAAAATCTCTAATCGGATCATCAATGAAGTCACCGGCGTCAACCGAGTCGTTTACGATATTAGTTCGAAACCGCCCAGCACCATCGAATGGGAATAACACACGGAAAAAATAAAATGACTGAGAAAAAATCCAGTAAATTCAAGATGAGCATGGATGATGAGCGTCCGGATCTCCAGCTTCAGGATAAAGCCGACTCGTCGCAATTGGAAAAACTAAACAAACGTATCACTCGCATTTCGATTCTCATCCCCTGTTTGTTGTGCGCGATTCTTCTTGCGGCTTATTTTAATATAAAAACCAATCTTTCCAAGGTGAACACCACAGGGGCCATTGGGGTTCAAGCTCTTTCCAAGGAACTTGAATCAAAGTTCTCCTCCCTTTCCGTTCGGGAGGCAACCCTGGAAGAATCTATGGAAAACAAGGTTGGATCTCTTGAAAAGACAGCCACTGCTCTTCAGAAAAATGTCAAAGAAGCTTCAACTGCCATTCGACATATCAGGTCTGCCAGGAAAACGGACAACCAAAAGACCGCAAATGCATTTGGAAAGATGGAAAAAACCTTGGGTTCCATGTCTAAAAAACTCGACAAAATCTCATCCGATTTGAAGAGCCTCGATCAAGCACTAACGAAAAAATTGATGATTTTTTCTGAAACCGGCAAAAATGATCTGGCAAAAATACGGTCAAACATGGCCGAGTTAAAGACAGCCATGGTCGATCGAAATGATGTGGATTCAGCCCTGAAAGACCAACAGAAAATTTACCAGATAGCACTGGGCAAATTAGCATCCAATCTTGAAGATAAAATAACAAATCTTGAAAAAAAATTAAAAAAACTCGAAAAAGCTGCGCTATCGCCCGGGACACCAAAGCAAGTCAAATCTAAAAAGGCCTTATCCTCAAGCAAGGTCGAGACCGAAAAAAAGCCGTCGCCGTTACCGCCCAAAGAGACGGTTATACCCGATACCGAAACCATTATCGAAGAAGACCTTCAAAAAAAGACGCCGGGATGAAGGTTGGGTAAAATGCCTATTTATCCCGTGTTTAACGGGGAATTGAACTAAAATGCCTAAATTGCCTAAAGTGAACTAAAGTGAAGAAAATGCCTATTTATCCCGTGTTTAACGGGGAAATGAGCGTAACTACTCAGGTGGATAGACTGAAGGTTGAAGGCTTTTAGGGACAAATCATGCGCGATCACACAAAACTTAGGGCATTCGGCGGGTGTCGAAACAGAGAAGGTC